>NZ_JBYTAH010000044.1:0-65536 GCF_058787975.1 Cupriavidus sp. FW305-26 | reverse complement strand
GGCTGGCCTTGTTCGGGGTTGGACATGTCCGCAAATCCTGGGGGCGGCGCGCGCGGCGCGCCGGCAATGTTCGGTCTGGCAAGTGACGATGCAGCAGTATGCCGCAACGCCACGGGCGCCGGCCCGCCGCGTGGAGGGGCACGCCGCGGGTGGCCGGCAGGCCGGCAAGTGCCGTGTGGCGCGCAATGCGGCGGCGCCGGTGGCACGTCATGCCGCAAGGATAATGTGCGGGCCCGGACGCCCGTATTTCGGCGCCCGGCGCTTTTATTACAGCGGATTACCAGCGCCCCGGGTGTAACCTCCGGAAACAAAACCGCCCGGCCAAACCGGCATGTGTGGCGCCGGGGCTGACTATCATGTGCCTATGCGAACGAACCAGCCTACCCAGATCCTCGTCGTCGACGACGATCCCGAACTTCGTGACCTGCTGCGCGAGTACCTGACCCAGCAGGGCTTTGCCGTCTCGGTGATGCATGACGGCGACGGCCTGCAGGCGCGCCTGGAGCGCGAGCGCCCGGCGCTGATCGTGCTGGACCTGATGATGCCCAAGGTCGACGGCCTGACCGCGCTGCGCAACCTGCGCGCCAAGAACGACGACATCCCCGTAATCCTGCTCACGGCCCGCAGCGACGAGATCGACCGCATCGTCGGGCTCGAGATCGGCGCCGACGACTACCTCGGCAAGCCGTTCTCGCCGCGCGAGCTGCTGGCGCGCATCAACGCCGTGCTGCGCCGCAAGCTGGCACGCCCCGCGGCCGCGCCCGAGGACCGCGAATCGGTCGCCTTCGGCCCGTTCCGCGTCAATTTCCGCCAGCGCACGCTGAGCCGTGCCGGCCAGACGCTGTCGATCAGCGATACCGAGTTCGCGCTGCTCAAGCTGCTGCTGATGCATCCGCTCGAAGTGCTGTCGCGCGAGCGCATCGTCGAGCTGATGTACGGCAGCGCCAGCGGCATCAGCGACCGCGGCATCGACGTGCAGATCTGGCGCCTGCGCCGCCTGCTCGATGAAGACGCGCAGCGCCCGCGCTATATCCAGACCGTGCGCGGACGCGGCTATACCTTCGTGCCCGACGAAGCGGAAGAGATGTCCGCGGGACTCCCCGAATAATGGCCACGGCGCCCGCCCCCTGGCGCCGCATGCCACCAGACCCTGCTTTCCGATGAAGTTGCGACGCATCGACACCCTGTTCGGCCGCATTGCGCTGCTGATTGCCGCCGTGCTTGTGATCAGCCATTTCTCATGGCTGGCCATCCTGCGCATGGACCGCCGCCAGCAGCAGGTGGACTATTCAGTCGAGCAGATGCTGTTCCAGCTCGACAGCATCGAGCGCGCGCTCGACGCGCGTCCGCCGGCGAAGCTGCCCAGCCTGGTTGAGACAGCCAACACGGCCGACGCCGAAGAGCATGCCGTCGTGCCCAAGGGCGGGCGCTCGCGCCGGCTGGTCGAGCAGTTCATCGGCAGGCTGCCGCAGGGCACCGAGATCCGGCTGGAGGACGAGACCACGCCGCGCATCTGGATCAAGCTGCCCAGCCGCGCCCGCTGGATCGCCATGCCGATCCTCTGGGTCCACAATCCGCCGCCTGACAACCGGCTGGTGCCTGGCGTGATGCTGGTGGTGGGCGTGGCCATCGTCTTTGCCGTGCTGATCGCCTGGCAGATCCAGCGGCCGGTGCGCGACATGGCCAATGCGGCAGAGCTGCTGTCGCGTCAGCACGCCGTGCCGCCGCTGCGCGAGCGCGGCCCGCATGAGCTGCGTCAGCTGATCGAGCGTTTCAACCGCATGGTGGCCGACCTGGCGCGCATCGACCAGGAGCGCAACACCATGCTGGCCGGCATCGCGCATGACCTGAAGACACCGCTGGCGCGGCTGCGCCTGCGCGCCGAGATGCTGGCCGATCCCAAGGCCGCCGCGGGGGTGACGCGCGACGTCGAGTCCATGTCGGCCATCGTCGAGCAGTTCCTGAGCTTCGCGCAGACCAGCGAGTCGACCGCGCGGCCGGTGCCGGTGGACCGGCGCGTCAATGAGCTGGCCGCGTCGCTGGCCGAGCAGGAGCGCCAGGTGGTGCTGTCGCTGGGCGCGGGCGAGGGCTTCCGCATGATCGCCACGCAGCTGGACCGCATCGTCGGCAACCTGGTCGACAACGCCTACGCGTATGGCAAGCCGCCGGTATGCATCGCGACCGCGCGCACGCCGGAGGGTTACCTGCTGGTGGTGGAGGATCAGGGCGCCGGCATTCCCGAGGATGACAAGGAGCGCGCCACGCTGCCCTTTGTGCGGCTGGACCCGGCCCGGGGCGGCAATGCGCATTCCGGGCTGGGGCTGGCGATCGTGGACCGGCTGGTGCGGCAGGCGGGTGGGAAGCTGAACCTGGTGAATGCCGATGGTGGCGGGTTCCGGGTGGAGATGCTGTTCGGGGCAGCCGAGGCCTGAGCCGGCGTCAGGGCTGCCTCAGGCCGTTTTCAGACCTTCTTTTTCTCCCCGATCCGGCTTTCCTTCCCGGCCAGCAGCTTGGCAATATTCTGCCGGTGCCGCGCAATCAGCAGCACGCTGATCACGAAGATCGCCCCCGTCATCACATCCACGCCGTTCATCAGCACATAAAAGAACGGCGCGAAGATCGCCGCCACCAGTGCCGCCAGCGACGAGTAGCGGAAGAAGAACGCGATGATCAGCCACGTGGCCAGCGTGCCCAGGCCGAGGATCGGGTCGATGGCGAGCAGGATGCCGGCCGCGGTGGCCACGCCCTTGCCGCCGGCGAAGCGGTGGTACACCGGGAACAGGTGCCCCAGGAAGACCGCCAGCGCCACCATGGCCAGGCCGGTTTCGTTCAGCCCGTAGGCCGGCCCGAAGCGCGCGGCCAGCCATACCGCCAGCCAACCCTTCAGGGCATCGCCGATCAGCGTCAGGATGGCGGCCTTCTTGTTGCCGGTGCGCAGCACGTTGGTGGCGCCGGGATTGCCGGAGCCATAGGAGTGCGGGTCCGGCAGCCCCATCAGCTTGCTGACGACCACAGCGAAGGAAACGGAGCCGATCAGGTAGGCGGCGAGGGCGAATAGCAGATTGGCCATGTGTAGTGGGGTGTTTTCAGGCTGGCGCGATTGTAGCGCGGCAGGGGCCTCGCTACGTCCGTGACTTCCCGGATTGGCATCGAGGCTTGCCTCGGTTTGCGCGGGGGGCTCTCAGTCAGGCAGTGCGCATTGCACCGGCTGGGCGTCCACCAGCATGGGCAGCAGCTTCGGGTCCACGCTGACCAGGTAGCCGCGGCGCCCGCCGTTGATATAGATGCGCGCCAGCTCCAGCACGGTCGATTCGACGTAGACCGGCATGCGCTTGCGCGTGCCGAAGGGCGAGGTGCCGCCCACCATGTAGCCGCTGTGGCGCTGCGCCACCTCGGGCTTGCACGGCTGCACGCTCTTGCGGCCGGCCTGGCGCGCCAGGTTCTTGGTCGAGACCGAGCAGTCGCCGTGCATCAGCACCACCAGCGGCTGCGCGCGCTCGTCTTCCATGATCAGGGTCTTGATCACGTCGTGCTCGGGAACGCCCAGCTGGCGCGCCGATTCGCCGGTGCCGCCGTGCTCGACATAGTCATACGGATGCTCGCCGAAGGCGACGCCATGCTTGCGCAGGTACTGCGTCGCGGGGGTTTCTGATACGTGCCTGGTCTTGCTCATGACAGTGGTCGCCGCCCGCTTGCTCAGCCGCGCGGATGGTGCTGCTGGTGCAGCTCGCGCAGGCGTTCGCGGGCGACGTGCGTATAGATCTGGGTGGTGGAAATATCGGCGTGGCCCAGCAGCAGCTGCACCACGCGCAGGTCGGCGCCGTGGTTGAGCAGGTGCGTGGCAAAGGCGTGCCGCAGCGTGTGCGGCGACAGCGGCGCGTGCACGCCGGCATCGCGCGCATGGCGCTTGATCAGGTGCCAGAACGCCTGCCGCGTCATGCCTTCGCCGCGCTGCGTGACAAAGAGCGCGTCGCAGGCGCGCCCGGCCAGCAGCGCGGGGCGCGCACTGGCCAGGTAGCGGCGCAGCCAGTCGCCGGCCTGCTGGCCGAACGGCACCAGCCGCTCCTTGTCGCCCTTGCCGCCGACCACGCGCGCCACGCCTTCGTTCAGGCCGATCTCGATGGTCTTCATCTGCGTGAGCTCCGACACGCGCAGCCCGCTGGCGTACATCAGTTCCAGCATGGTGCGGTCGCGCAGCCCCAGCGGCGTGTCGGTGTCGGGCGCTTCGAGCAGCGCGTCGACCTGGGACTCGGTCAGGGTCTTGGGGTAGCGCGGCGGCTGCTTGGCGGGGCGCAGCAGCAGGCAGGGGTCGGCTTCGACCAGGTGTTCGCGCAGCGCCCACTGGTAGAAGCGGCGGAACACCGCCAGGCGACGGTTGGCCGACGAGGCGCGGCTCTGCGTGTGGCGTGCGTTGAAGTAGGCCGACAGCGCGCCGTCGTCCGCGCCCGGCAACTCGCCGCGGTGCTCATGCTGCAACCAGCGCGCCAGCAGCGTCAGGTCGCGCCGGTAGGCATCGATGGTATTGCGCGAGAGGCCGTCTTCCAGCCACAGCGCGTCGCAGAAGCGGCTGACCAGTGCCACGTCGGCGTCGCTGGGCGCGGCGGCGATGTCAGGTGCCTGGGCGGCGCCGCTCATATCAGCATGGCGCCCTCATGGCGCAGCAGCCAGCGTTTGACGTCGAGGTAGAAGCCGTCTTCGGCATGGTGCGAGAACCCGCCGATGCCGCGCGCCGAGACTACGCGATGGCAGGGGATCACGATCGGGAACGGGTTCTGCCCGCAGGCCTGGCCCACCGCGCGCGGCATCGCGCCGATGGCCTCGGCGATGGTGCCATAAGTGGTCACCGCGCCGCGCGGCACCGCGCTGATGGCCTGCCACACGCGCTGCTGGAAGTCGCTGCCGGCCGGGGCCAGCGGCAGGTCGAAGGCGGCGTCGGGGTTGGCGTAGTAGGCCTCCAGTTGCGCCGCGAGCTGTTGCGTCAGCGCGTCCGCCGGGGCGCGCGCCTCGACGTGCCCGGGAAGGTACACGATGGCCCGGATGCGCGCGCCGTCCGTGCGCACCCCGATCTTGCCGAAGGGGGCGGGGAGGATGGCGTCATAGGTGGCGGGCATGGCGGTCAGGCTGGGGCGAATGCTGGATTTTAGTGCTTTTTGGCGCGGGCAAGAAAAAAGGGCCGCCTCGCGGCGGCCCTTTGCGGGTGGCGTCACACCGGCCGGATCATTGCTCCAGCTTGATGTTCTGCACCTTCACAAGATTCTTCATCTTGTCGAATTCCTTCTTGATCTCGGCCGCATGCTGCGCCGGCGTGTTGCCCGACGGCTCGGCGCCGGCGGTGCGCAGGCGCTGCTGGAAGTCCTTGTCCTGCAGGGCCTTGACGGCGGCCTCGTTGAGCTTCTTGATGACGTCGTCAGGCGTGCCGGCCGGCGCCACCAGGCCGTACCAGGCCGGGTCGTTCGGCTCCTTCAGGCCCATTTCGCCGAAGGTCGGCACGTTGGGCATGGATTCCAGGCGCTTGTTCCAGGCCACCACGATCGGGCGCAGCTTGCCGGCCTTGATGTAGGGGATCGAAGAGGGCAGGTTGTCCACCATGATCGGCACCTGGCCGGCCAGCACGTCGTTCAGCGCCGGGCCCGCGCCGCGGTACGGGATATGGACCATGAAGGTCTTGGTCGAGACCTTGAACTGCTCGCCCAGCATGTGGCCGAAGCCGCAGGTGCCCGACGAGGCGTACGAATACTTGCCCGGGTTGGCCTTCAGCACGGCCAGGAACTCCTTGTAGTCCTTGGCCGGGAAGCTCGGGTTCACGGCGATCACGTTGGCCACGTTGGCCAGGTTGGTGATGGGCTTGAAGTCCTTGATCGGGTCGTACGACAGCTTGGGGTTGCAGGCCGGGTTCACGGCCATGGTCGAGACCGTGGAGATGCCGATGGTGTAGCCGTCCGGCGCGGCCTTGGCGATCGCGTCGGCACCGATCGAACCGCCCCCGCCGGCGCGGTTCTCCACCACCACGGGCTGGCCCAGGATGCGGCTCATCTGGTCCGCGGCGCCGCGGCCGACGATGTCGGTGGTGCCGCCGGGTGCGAACGGAATGATCAGTCGGATCGGCTTGGTGGGGTAGCTCTGGGCCTGCGCCGCGGTGGCGGCGGCGGCCAGGGCCAGGGTCAGTGCGAGTTTGCCAGCTTGCATGAGATCATGTCTCCCGTCAGGAAATCCGGGCAGGGTGCCGCCCGGAAGAAAAGAAGCCGTCGCCGTGCCACAGGTGGGGCCGTGCGCCGGCAGCGTAATTGTGTCAGCCGCCCAGCAGCCCGCGCTTGACCTCGGCGTCGACCGGGCGCTCGCCCAGGAAGACCCGCAGCACGGCCTGGTAGAAGTCTTCGCCGGGGATCGGCCGGCCGCGAGGCGTGCCGTTGATGGCGATGACGGTCCCCGTCTGCGGGGAAAAATCCAGGTTGATCACGTCGCCCTTGTGCGCGGTGCCGACCTCGCCCAGGGTGCGCTCGAACTGTATCAGCCGCGTGGCCAGCCCCTGCATCTGCTGCTCGCTGTGGTTGTTGCGGATACCCTGGCGGATGGCGCGCACGACGTCCGGCGGTTCGGTCTCGCGCAGCATGCGCAACTGTAGCCGCTTTGCGCCGGGCGTGCCCAGTACCAGGGCCGCGTTGCGGGCTTTCTCCTGCAGGTACAGGGCGGCTACGTAGCCCTTGGCCAGGAAGCCCGCGCGCAGGGCGGTGCCGTTGAGCTGCAGTTCCTTGCCGCCCACGCGCGCCGCATCGTCAAAACGTATCCCTTCGATTTCCACCGAGCGTGCCGGCACCGGTACGGCGCCCGCGGCCGTGGCGGCGCACAGCGCCACCAGCACGGCGGCCAGGCGCAGGCAGCGGCCCGGGTGCAGACCAGGGCGGAAGGGGGCTCGGAGGTGGGTGTCCGGGCGCGACGGCGCGGACCGGGTGCGGGACAACATGGCGGCAGGCGTACAACTTAGCATGCCATGCTGGCCTAAATCTGGAAAAATACCTATCCGTATCTGCCCTAGTCCGCACATTACGGTTTTTTGCCGTTATCTACCCCCCGCCACCGCCGCCGCAATCCCGCGCGACGGCCCGCAGGGCAGCTGCCGCGTCATGCCACCGCCACCAAAACAACGATAAATGTCTTCTGCTCTCCTGCTGGTCCCGGACTTCAGCCTGATCCTCATCGGCTGGCTGCTGGTGCGGTATACCCCGTTCGACCGCGCCTTCTGGGGCGGGGTGGAGCGCCTGGTCTACTTCGTGCTGTTCCCGGCGCTGCTGCTGCAGTCGACCAATACCGCGGTGCTGGATTTCTCGTCGACCTCGGCCATGCTGGGGCTGGCGCTGCTGGTGATGGCCACCGGCATGGCCGGCGGCTACGCCGTCAAATGGGTGTTGCGGCCGGATGCGCTGAGCTTTGCCTCGGGCCTGCAGACCGCGTTCCGCTTCAATTCCTATATCGGGCTGGCGCTGGCCTCGCGCCTGGGCGGCTCCGAGGGGCTGGCGCTGATGGCGGTGATCGTCGGCTGCACGGTGCCGCTGTGCAACGTGGCGGCGGTGTGGGCGCTGGCGCGGCACGGCCAGACCGCGCTGTGGAAAGAGCTGGCGCGCAACCCGCTGATCCTGGCCACTGCCGGCGGCCTGCTCACCAACCTGATGGGGCTGCATGCGCCCGAGGTGCTGGGCATGACGCTGAACCGGCTGGGCTCGGCCTCGACCGCGCTGGGGCTGATGACGGTGGGCGCCGGGCTGCAGATGAGCGGTGCCACCGGTACCGCGGGGCCGGTGGCCTGGTGGACCGGGGTCAAGCTGCTGGCGATGCCGTGCGTGGCATGGCTGGTGGGGCGGCACCTGCCGCTGACCGCGCTGCAGTACCAGATCGTGGTGCTGTATGCCTCGCTGCCCACGGCCTCCAGCGCGTATATCCTGGCGGTGCGCATGGGCGGCAACGGGCCGATGGTGGCGGCGACGATTTCGCTGATGACGGTGGCGGCGATCGTGACCACGCCGCTGTGGCTGGCGCTGGTCAGCTAGTCCGGCGGCGGGCCGCCCTGGGCCAGGGCCCAGTCGATATGCTCGCGCACCAGCGGCGTGGCGCTCTCGCGCCGCTCCAGCAGTGCTGCGCGGATGCGCGCGGCCAGGGCCGCGTCTTCGGCGCGCGTGCCCGACAGCGCCGCGCGCAGGCTGTTGCCCAGCCCCACAGCCAGGTTGCGCAGCCAGCGCTCATGGCCGATGCGGCGGATCGGGCTGCCTTCGAGCCGCTGGTTGAATTCCGCTTCGGTCCACTGGAACAGCGCCACCATGTCGGGCGCGTCGAGCCCGTTGCGCACGTCGAAGTCCGGCACCATGGCCACATGCGCGAACTTGTTCCACGGGCAGGCCAGCTGGCAGTCGTCGCAGCCGTAGACGCGGTTGCCCATGGGCGCGCGGAACTCCACCGGAATCGGGCCCTTGTGCTCGATGGTCAGGTAGGAGATGCAGCGGCGCGCGTCCAGCCGGTACGGCGCCACGATGGCGCGCGTGGGGCAGATGTCCAGGCAGCGGTGGCAGTTGCCGCAGTGGCCGGACTCGGGGGCGTCGGCCGGCAGCGGGATGTCGACCAGGATCTCGCCCAGGAAGAACATCGAGCCGCCGTCGCGGTCCAGCAGCAGCGTATGCTTGCCGCGCCAGCCGAGCCCGCCCTGGCTGGCCAGCGCCACTTCCATGACGGGTGCGGAATCGGTAAAGACGCGGTAGCCGAATTTTCCGATTTCGGCCTCGATCCGGCTGGCCAGCTGCTGCAAACGGCTGCGCAGCACCTTGTGATAATCGCGGCCGCGCGCATACAGCGACACCACCGCCGTGGCCGGATCGTCCAGCCGCGCCAGCTCGTGCCGGCGCCAGTCGGTGGCGCCGGCCTGCGCGCCGGCAGCCGGAATGTACGGCATCCGCGCCACGATCGCGCGCACGGTGCCGGGCACCAGTTCGGCCGGCCGGGCGCGCCGCAGGCCGTGGTTCGCCATATAATCCATGTCGCCGTGGTAGCCCTGCGCCAGCCACGCCATCAGCCCCGGCTCGGCATGACTGAGGTCGACATCGGCGATGCGCACCGAGGCAAAGCCCAGTTCCGCGCCCCATGCGCGGATCGACGCGGCCAGTGCCGCAAGTTCCCCGGGGCCCGCGGCCAGGTGGGCGGCGGTGCCGGGAACGGGGGTAGGTGGCGCATCTGCCTGCCCTGGGGCGACTCGGTCGATCATCCCTGAATTGTACGCAATGCCCTTGCTCGAAGAACGCACCCTGACGCTGCCCGACGAAGCCGCCACCGCGCGCCTGGGCGCCGCGCTGGCCGCCGCCGTGCAGGCCATGCCGCCGCGCACGGTGCATGTGCAGCTGTCCGGCGACCTGGGCGCCGGCAAGACCACGCTGACGCGCACGATCCTGCGCGCGCTCGGCCATGCGGGCAAGGTCCGCAGCCCCACCTACACGCTGTGCGAGCCCTACGAGGTGGCCCGCGCCGACGGCTCGCCGCTGACTGTCTACCACTTCGACCTGTACCGCTTTGCCGATCCCGAAGAGTGGATCGACGCGGGTTTTCGCGACTGCTTCGCCGAACCGGCCTTCAACCTGGTCGAGTGGCCGGAAAAGGCCGGCCGCCTGCTCGGGGAACCGGATCTCCATATGTTGCTCCAATCGGACATGGCCGGGGCGGATGATGCCGGCGAGCGGCGGATCGCGACGATGCGCGCCTATACTCACACTGGACTTACCCTGCTGAACGCATGCTGATCAAGCGACTTGCCACCGACCGCCCCGATGGACCCGACGGCCTGCTGCAGGCGCGCCGCAAATGGATGGCGCAGGCACTGAAGCTGGGCGCGGGCACGGCCGTGCTGACCCTGGCCGGCCCGCAGATCGCGTTTGGCGCCGGCATCGTCGCGGTGCGCGTATGGCCGGCCGAGGACTACACCCGCGTCACCATCGAATCCGATTCCCCGCTGGCCGCCGTGCACCAGATGATCCGCGACCCCGACCGGCTGGTGGTGGACATCGACGGCCTGGACCTGTCGCCCACGCTGCGCGAGCTGGTGGCCAAGATCACCCCGAACGACCCCTATATCCAGACCGTGCGCGTCGGCCAGAACCGCCCGCGCGTGGTCCGCATGGTGTTCGACCTGAAGGAAAACGTGGCGCCGCAGGTGTTCACGCTGGCGCCGATCGGCAGCTACCGCAACCGCCTGGTGTTCGACCTGTACCCGGTCAATCCGCCCGATCCGCTGTGGAAGCTGGTGCGCGACACCGAGGAAAAGCAGCGCCGCTTCGCCACCTCGGACCCGGCGCCGGGCAACGATGGCATCGCCGGCGCGCCGGCCGGTGCCGAGGAAGACGCGATTGGCGCGCTGGTGCGCCGCTTCGACGAGAAGGGCGAGGTGCCGCCCACCACCGCGCCGCTGCCGCCGCCGGTGGCCTCGGCCCGGCCCAGGCCGTCGGCACCGCCGGTGCCGAGCCCCAATGCCCCGGTGGTGCCGCCGGTCGCACGCGACAATCCCACCGCCGAACGGCCCTTCAAGATGCGCCGCCTGCTGACCGTGGCGATCGATCCCGGCCACGGCGGCGAAGACCCGGGCGCGATCGGCGCCGCCGGCTCGCGCGAGAAAGACGTGGTGCTGCAGATCGCGCACCGCCTGCGCGCCAAGATCGATGCCCAGCCCAATATGCGCGCGATGATGACGCGCGACGCCGACTTCTTCGTGCCGCTGAACGTGCGCGTGCAGAAGGCGCGCCGGGTGCAGGCCGACCTGTTCGTATCGATCCACGCCGATGCCTTCCTGTCGCCCGAGGCACGCGGCGCGTCAGTGTTCGCGCTGTCCGAGCGCGGCGCCTCCAGTACCGCGGCTCGCTGGCTGGCCAACAAGGAAAACGCTTCCGACCTGATCGGCGGCGCCAACATGGGCAACAAGGATGCGCAGGTGGCGCGCGTGCTGCTGGACCTGTCCACCACCGCGCAGATCAATGACAGCCTGCAGGTCGGCAAGGCCGTGCTGGGCGAGATCGGCGGCATCAACAAGCTGCACAAGGGCAGCGTCGAGCAGGCCGGGTTTGCGGTGCTGAAGGCGCCGGATATCCCGTCGATCCTGATCGAGACGGCCTTTATCAGCAATCCGGAAGAAGAGCGCAAGCTCAACGATAACGCGCACCAGGAGCAGCTGGCCAATGCCATCCTGAAGGGGATCCGGTCGTACTTCGCGCGCAATCCGCCGCTGTCGAAGAATCCGTCAGTGTGAGTCTGGCGGGCACAAAAAAACCGGGGCATGCCCCGGTTTTTTCATGGCTGCGTGCCTCAGGCCCGCGCCGCGGCCTGGTCCTCCTGCAAGGCATCGCGGTCGGCATAGCGCGACGCGATCACCGAGCACACGATCAGCTGCAGCTGGTGATAGACCATCAGCGGCAGCACCAGCAGGCCCAGCGCCGGATGGCCGGCAAACAGGATCTTGGCCATCGGGATGCCGTTGGCCAGGCTCTTCTTGGAGCCGCAGAACACCGCCGTGATCTCGTCCTCGACAGAGAAGCCAAGGCGGCGCGCGGTCAGCGTGGTAAAGCCCAGCACCACGAACAGCAGCACCGCGGCGATCAGCATCACTGCGCCGATGGTCTGCCACTGGTACTGGTGCCACAGGCCCTGGGCGGTGGCATCGCAGAATGAGGAATAGACGATCAGCACGATCACGCCGCGGTCGATCTTGTTGGTGATGTGCTTCTTTTTCGCCAGCCAGCTGCCGATCAGCGGACGCAGCATCTGCCCCAGCGCGAACGGCAGCAGCAGTTGCAGCGCCACGCCGGTGAGCGCCTTGCCCAGCGGCATCGAGGCGCCGCTGGCGCTGATCACCAGCCCCATCAGCAGCGGCGTGACCAGCATGCCGATCAGGCCCGAGATGGTGGCGTTGAAGATCGCTCCGGACACATTGCCGCGCGCCATCGAGGTCATGGCCACCGACGACGATACCGTCGACGGCAGCGCGCACAGGAAGAACACGCCCAGCAGCAGGTCCGGCGGCAGCGTATTGCGCAGCGACAGCATCAGCAGCACGCCCACCACCGGGAACACCACGTAGGTGAAGGTCTGCACGAACACATGCAGGCGCCAGTGCTTGGCACCCGACACCAGCTTGTCGCGCGAGAGCGCCGCGCCGTGCAGGAAGAACACCAGCGCCACGCCCAGGCTGGTCACCACGCCCAGGTGCAGCGGGCCGTCGCCGGCGCCGATTTCAGGGGCGGCCAGCGCAATGGCGATGGCCGTCAACATGACGAGAACGAAGCCGTCGATCAGGTCATAAAGTTTCTTGAGCTTGCGGACAATGCGAGACATGACTGCGGGTGGATCCTGCGATGTTAGGGTTTTGCCTAGTATTGGACGCCAGCCAAGTCTAGAATGCAAATTCATTTATAGAATCTATTTATCCGGCCGTTGCATGAATTACACACTGCGCCAGTTGCGCGTCTTCCTGGCCGTGGCCAATACCGGCGGCTTCAGCCGGGCCGCCGATGTGGTCGGCCTGACCCAGCCTGCGGTCAGCCGCGGCGTGGCTGAGCTGGAAGAGGCACTTGGCGTGCGCCTGCTGGACCGCACCACGCGCGAGGTGGTGCTGACCGAGGCCGGCCACGCGCTGGCGCCAGCGCTGGAGCGGCTGCTCGGGCAGCTCGACGACACGCTGGAAGAGACGCGCCAGCTTGGTGAACGCTATCGCGGTCGCGTAGTGATAGCTGGTGCGCCGACGATCTCGGCCCGGCTGATGCCGCTGTACGTGGCCGCCTGCGCCGCCCAGTACCCCGAGATCCGCCTGACCGTGCGTGACAACGTGCAGGCCGACGGCCTGGAGCAGGTGCGCGCCGGCGCCGTGGACTTTGGCGTGCTGATCGATCCGCTGGTGCGCGACGGGCTGGTGGTGGAGCCGGTGGCGACCGACCCGTTCTGCTTTGTCTGCCGGCGCGACCATCCGCTGGCGCAGTCGCCTTCGGTGCCATGGGCGGCGCTGCATGGGATGCAACTGGTGCTGCTGGACTTTGCCTCCGGCAGCCGGCCGCTGATCGACCGCGTGTTCGGCCGGCATGGCGTGGTGCCGCTGGTGGTGCAGGAGCTGGGCCACTCGGCGAGCGTGTTCGGCATGGTCGAGGCCGGCATCGGCGCATCGGTGCTGCCGTCGTTCTCGCTGCCGCTGCCGGCGGCGTCGCCGCTGGTGTGGCGCCCGCTGGTGCCGTGCGAGGAGCGCAGCATCGTCATGGTCCGGCGCGAGGACCGTTCACTGTCGCCGGCCGCGGCGGCGGTGTGGGACCTGGTGCGCCGCCTGACCGTGCGCGCCGAGGCGCCCGCAATGAGCGCCGCGGCCTGACCCGGTCACACTCTGTCAACGCGCGGTGACCATCACCGCTTCCAGTTCAAAGCTGCCGTCGGCCTGTACGCGATAGTGCGCGCGCACTTCCGCAGGCGCCATCTGCCACAGGTGGCGGATGGCCTCCACGGCCACCGGCGCGGTGCGCATGCGCCTGACCCAGCTGTCGAACTCGATGCCGATGCGCCAGATGTCCGATACGGCGATGCCATCGGCGCCAAAGCCTGCCGCCTCGAACATCGACTGCCACCCCGCCGGCGTGTAATCGCGCACGTGCGAGGGATCGCGCAGCAGTTCCACCGATTGCAGCCAGGTATCGCGCAGCGGATCCGGCGCACCGGCAATATCGATCAGCACCACTTTGCCGCCGGGCTTGAGCACCCGCCGGATCTCGGCCAGTGCCGACGGGACGTCGCGCCAGTGGTGCGCGCTCATGCGCGAGACCACCGCGCAGAAGCTGGCATCGTCGAACGGCAGCTGCTCGGCAGCGCCCTGGCGCGTGCGGATATTGGCCAGCCCGCGCTCGCGCGCCGCGGCCTCGACCACGGCCAGCATGTCCGCCGACAGATCGTAAGCCGTCACTTCGCCCGCAATCGCTGCCGCGGCGAAGCTGGCATGGCCCGCGCCGCAGCCCAGGTCCAGCACGCGGCTGCGCGGGCGGTTGGCTGCGGGGATCAGCGCGGCCAGTTCGTCTTTCAGTTGCTGCAGGTCCGCGCCGCTGGCGTGGACGGCGCTGGTGAGGTAGGCGCTGGCGGTGGCGCCGAACTGGGCGGCGACGAGTTCCTGCTGTTGCATGGTGCTGGGCTCCTTGGGCCACGCCCAGGTCGGCGGGCGGCCTTCTTTGTTGGGGGAGGGGACTTGCCCGCGAGGCGGGTTCGGCATACTGTAGGCGGGCAGTTTTCCCGGTACAAGTTACCGATTTATCCTGGTATAAGCGGCACCAGCCTGTCATGCCCTTGTCTGCCGATCCCGCTGTTGTCCCGTCTGCATCGCCATCGTCGCGCGAATCCGTGCTGGGCGCTTTCCTGCGTGCGCACCGTGAACGGCTGGCGCCGGCCGATGTCGGGCTCGCACCGGGCCGGCGCCGCCGCACCCCCGGCCTGCGCCGCGAGGAAGTCGCTCAACTGGCGGGCTTGAGCGCGACCTGGGTGACGTGGCTGGAGCAGGGGCGGCCGGTATCGCTGTCGGCACGCGCGCTGGCCAGCCTGGCTGCCGCGCTGCGGCTGTCGCGCGCCGAGCGCGCCTACCTGTTCGAACTGGCGGGCCGCCGCGACCCGCAGCAGGCCGCGGACGAAACCGTGCCGCCGGTGGTGCTGGCCAGCGTGCATGCCATCGGCGGGCCGGCCTACCTGCTCGACCGGCAATGGACCGCGCTGGCCTGGAACGACGCCGCCGCGGACCTGTTTATCGGCTGGCTCGATGCCGCCAGCGCCGAGCGCAACCTGCTGCGCGCGATGTTCGTGTCGCCGGGGCTGATGGCGCTGGTGGAAGACTGGCCGCACCGCGCGGCACGGCTGGTGGCGGAATTCCGCGCGCACAGCATCCGCCATGCGGACGAGGCGCCGACGCGTACGTTGATCGAGGGGCTGATGGCTGAGAGCGCGGCATTCCGCGATGCCTGGTTGTCGCAGGACGTGGAAGACCGCGAGGGCGGCCGCCGCGGCTTTCACCATCCGCAGCAGGGCGCGCTGCAGTTCGAGCAGCTGACGCTGGTGCCGGCGGCGGCGCCCGGTCTGATGCTGGTAATGCTGCTGCCCGGCTGAGCGGGCAGCGCCGGGGCTTTACTTGGGCTGCATCCGGATCGCGCCGTCCAGGCGGATTACTTCGCCATTGAGCATGGTGTTCTCGATGATCGAGCGGGCCAGCTTGGCGTATTCAGCCGGGCGGCCCAGGCGCGGCGGGAACGGCACCATCCTGCCGAGCGCATCCTGCACTTCCTGCGGCATGCCCAGCAGCATCGGCGTTTCGAAGATGCCGGGGGCGATGGTCATGCAGCGCACGCCGTCGCGCGACAGGTCGCGCGCGATCGCCAGCGTCATCGCCACCACGCCGCCCTTGGATGCGGCATAGGCGGCCTGTCCGATCTGGCCGTCAAAGGCCGCCACCGAGGCAGTATTGATGATCACGCCGCGCTCGCCTTCGCTGTCGGGGGTGTTTTGCACCATGGCCGCGGCGGCCAGGCGGATCATGTTGAAGGTGCCGACCAGGTTGATGCGGATGGTCTTGTCGAAGGCTTCCAGCGGATGCGGGCCGTTCTTGCCGACGGTCTTGTTGGCGGTGGCGATGCCGGCGCAGTTGACGATGCCGGAGAGCCGGCCCAGTGCCTGGGCGGCCGCTACCACGGCCTGGCCGTCGGCTTCGGAGGTGACGTCACAGCGGACGAACTGGCCGCCCAGTTCAGTTGCCAGTGCCTGGCCGGCGGACTCGTTCAGGTCGGCGATCACGACCCTGGCGCCGGCTTCGGCCAGCATGCGGGCGGTGCCTGCACCCAGGCCCGAGGCGCCGCCGGTGACGATGAATACGTTGCCTTGGATTTGCATTTGGGCTTGTCTCCTTGGATTGGGTATTTGTTGCCGTTTACGTAAACGTCAATTCGTTGGCGGTATTTTACGGGGTGGTGGGGGATGTGCAAGGGGTGGGTTTGCTAGGCGCCAAGCCAGAAACCATCCCTGCCAGGCGCGACCCCATTTAATCGCCAAAACAAAAGCGGCCCAAAGGCCGCTTTCATGACGCATAAAACTGAGCAGTCGAAACGATTACTTCAACGCCTCAAACACCCGCGCAGTAATCTCATCGACATTACCCACCCCCAGGATCTTCCGATACTGAGGCGGCGCCACCTTGGCCGAGGCATCTCCCTTGGCAGCCCACTCCGAGTAGTAATCCACCAGCGGACGCGTCTGCTGCGAATAGACATCAAGACGCTTCTTGACCGTCTCTTCCTTGTCATCGTCACGCTGGATCAGCGCCTCGCCGGTCTCGTCGTCCACGCCCTCGGTCTTGGGCGGGTTGTACTTGACGTGGTAGGTGCGGCCCGAGGCCACGTGCACGCGGCGGCCGCTCATGCGCTCGATGATGGCGTCGAACGGCACGTCGATTTCCAGCACGTAGTCGATTGCCACGCCCGCTTCCTTCATCGCCTCGGCCTGCGGAATGGTGCGCGGGAAGCCGTCGAACAGGTAGCCGTTCTTGCAGTCGTCTTCCTTGAGGCGGTCTTTCACCAGGCCGATGATGATGTCGTCCGACACCAGTCCGCCCGCGTCCATGACCTTCTTGGCTTCTACGCCCAGCGGGGTGCCGGCCTTTACCGCGGCGCGCAGCATGTCGCCCGTGGAGATTTGCGGAATGCCGAACTTCTCGCAGATGAACTTGGCTTGCGTGCCTTTGCCGGCGCCGGGCGCACCCAACAGGATCAAACGCATTTACGGGTCCTCAGAGTTTTTAATCTGTATGGCGGGAGATCAGAAGGAGGGTAACGCCGTAACTTGACGCAGGACTTACTGCGGTCCTGATGCGTTCTGACTGCGTTCAGCGCGGGCACTGCTCAGGCGTACCCACGCATACGGCCGGCGGCGGCTGCCAGGGGGATGGCGGCGCGGCACACCGGACGGGCTCTATCTTTATCTCCCCACCGAGCCTTGGCCGGAGGCACGCTTGCGCATGCCGGCCGGGCGGCTCTGTATCGGCAAGCATTATGCCATGAGGCGGCGCCAAATCGGCCCGAAATCCGCCCCCTGGTTCAGGTTGCAGCTGTATGAACCTGAGCGGGCAGGCGCCCGCGCGGGTCACTTTCCGGCGGTTTGGTCAGGGCCCTTCCTGGGCCATCGACTGCGCCCACAGCGCGCGCACCCGTTCCAGGTCGGCCGGGGTGTCGACCCCGGGGGCCGGCGCGGCGCTGGTCTGCAGCACCGCAATGCGCTCGCCATGCCACATGGCGCGCAGTTGCTCCAGCGCCTCGGTCTGCTCCAGCGGCGCCGCCGCCAGCGTCGGGAAGCGGCGCAGGAAGCCCGCCCGATAGGCGTACAGCCCGATATGGCGCAGCACCGGCATGCCGGGCAGCGGCACTTGTGCCAGCGCCGCGGGCACGGCCGGCACGCCCGACCAGGCATCGCGCGCCCACGGGATCGGTGCGCGCGAGAAGTACAGTGCGCGGCCGGCGGCGTCGCATACCACCTTGACCACATTGGGATTGAAGACTTCGGCGATGTCCTGCAGCGGATGCGCCGCGGTGGCGATGGCGCAGTCGGCGTGGTGCGCCAGGTGCAGCGCCACCTCGTCGATCAGCGACGGTTCGATCAGCGGCTCGTCGCCCTGCACATTGACCACGATGGCGTCGTCGGCCAGCCCCAGCTGGGCGGCCACTTCAGACAGGCGGTCGGTGCCGGAAGGGTGGTCGGCGCGGGTCAGCACGGCTTCGATGCCGTGCGCGGCGCAGGCCTGCGCCACCGCAGGCGCATCGGTGGCGACCACGGTGCGCTGCGCCGACGACGCATGCGCGCGTTCGGCCACGCGCACGATCATCGGACGCCCGCCGATATCGGCCAGGGGCTTGTCAGGCAGGCGCGTCGAAGCGAGCCGCGCGGGAATGACAACAGTGAACGCCGGGACGGTCATGGCGCGCACTCAGTTGCCGGAGGCAGGGCCGTCCGGGTTGACCGCGCGGCCCGGCACCGACTGGCGGGCCTCGTCGGCCAGCATCACGGGGATGCCGTCGCGGATCGGGTACGCCAGCTTGTCGGCATGGCAGATCAGCTCCTGCGCGGCGCGGTCGTATTCCAGCTTGCCCTTGCACAGCGGGCAGACCAGGATTTCAAGCAGCCGGTTGTCCATCTCGGTGTTCCTCGTTGCGCCCTGCGGCGCCGGGCGTGGTTGCCGGCGCGGTCGGCGCGGGTTTGATTTGCGCCAGCACGGCGCGGCGGATTTTTTCGATCAGGCCGGCATCGATCACGGGCCTGGTGGGGACGACCCAGATGCGGGGGTCGTCGAAGCGCTCGCATTTTACGGCATCCTTCTCGGTGATCAGGATCACGTCGGCGTCGAGCGCGTCGGGATGGTCGACGAACGGGTCGGCGACAAAGTCATAGTGGTCCGGCAGCGGCAGCGTCTTCGGTGTCAGGCCCGCGCCGCGCAGGCTGGCGAAGAAGCGCTCGGGGTTGCCGATGCCGGCCGCGGCCAGCACGCGCCGGCCGGCAAAGGCGCTGACCGGCCGCGCCATGGTGGGGTCGGCCAGCTGCCAGGCATCGTCCAGCTCCAGCCGCATGCCGTACATGCCGGGGCGGTCGGGCGTGGCGCGGAAGTTGGGGTCGTTGATCAGGGTCGCGTCGCGCGGGCGCGAAAGCGGCTCGCGCAGCGGGCCGGCCGGCAGCAGCAGGCCGTTGCCGCCCATGCGCGAGTCGAACATCACGATCTCGAAGTCGCGCTGCAGCTTGTAGTGCTGCAGGCCATCGTCGAGCAGCAGCACATTGACGCCCGGGTGCGATACCAGCATGGTCTGCGCGCACAGCGCGCGGTCGGGGAAGACCCAGACCGGCACGTCGGTGGCGCGCGCAATCAGGAGCGGCTCATCGCCTACGTCGGACGCCTTTGATGTCGGCTTCACGCGGCGCGGGTGCTTGAGTTCCACGCCGTAGCCGCGCGACACCACGCCGGGGCGCAGTCCCGCCTCGGTCAGCGCTTGTGCCAGCGCGATCACCGCCGGCGTCTTGCCGGTGCCGCCCACGGTCACGTTGCCGACCACCACCACCGGCATCGGCAGCCGCGTCGACTTGAACCAGCCGCGCTGGTAGCCATGGCGGCGCACCCGCGCGATCAGCCCGAACAGCAGCGAGAACGGCAGCATCGCCCACGCGAACCAGCCGCGGCGTTGCCACTGGGCGGTCACGAAGTCGGCAAGGGCATGTCGGGGAACGGGCATGGGCGCGGCGGGCGGTGGAGTCGGTGGTTGGGATGGGATTGTAGTGCGCCCGCGGCTTCGCTCCCTGGGGGCGCAGGCGGCTCAACCATTATGGGCATTGCACAGCGCATGCGGCAAGCCCGCCGGCCGCATGCGCCACGGCGCCCGGGGTCAGCGCGGCTGCGCGCTCTGCGTGGCGAAGGTCAGGCGCGACAGCCCGGCCAGCCGCGCGGCCTCCATCACGTTGATCACGGCCTGGTGGCTGGCCTGTGCGTCGGCATTGACGATCACCACCGGCGGCTGGCCACCGGAGTTGGTGCCCGAGGCGGCGCGCAACTGGTCGGCCAGGCTGGTGACGTCCTTCTGCTCCATCACCTGCCTGTTGACGGAGTAGACCCCGCGCGATGACACCGACACCACGATCTCCTGCGGCCGCTGCTGGGCGCGCTCGGCGTCGGCGGTGGGCAGCTGGATCTGCAGCTCGGTAAAGCGCGAGTAGGTGGTCGTGATCATCAGGAAGATCAGGATCACGAGCAGCACGTCGATCAGCGGGATCAGGTTGATCTCCGGCTCTTCGCGCCGCTGGCGGGAACGGAAGTGCATGGCGTTCGTTCCGTTCGGCGATCAGGCGCGGCGCTGCGGCAGGATCGCGTCGAGGAACGACGTGGCGCGGAATTCCAGCTCGGCCACGTAGTCATCCACGCGCCGGCGGAAGTAGCGCCAGAAGATCAGCGCCGGGATTGCCACGATCAGGCCGAAGGCGGTGTTGTACAGCGCCACCGAGATGCCGTGCGCCAGCTGTTCAGGGCTGGCGCCGGTGCCGCCCTGGCTGCCGAAGATCTCGATCATGCCGATCACCGTGCCCAGCAGGCCCATCAGCGGCGCCACCGAGGCGATCGTGCCGAGTGCGTTCAGGTAGCGCTCGAGCTCATGCGCGACCACGCGGCCGGCTTCCTCCACCACGTCCTTGGCGGCATCGCGCGAGGTGTGCGGCTGCAGCACCACGTGGCGCAGCCCGGCGGCCAGCACCCGGCCCAGCGGCGAGTTCTGCTCAAGCGTGTTGACCACTTCCGGCGTGGCGCGGCGCTGCTGCGCGGCCGCCAGCGCCTCTTCATAGAGCCTGGCGGGCAGGACCCTGCTGCGCTTGAGGGTAAGAAAACGTTCGACGATCAGCGCCAGCGCGATGACCGAGGCGAGCAACAGCGGCCAGATCGGCCAGCCGGCCGCTTGAATGATGGAAAACAATTGGACCCCCGGGATCGACAACCGAATAACAAAACCCCAAACCACCTGGACGGCATGCCTTGATGCGCGTCTGGCCGCTGGCGGCGCGCGCTCCGGCATTGCTCTGAAAAATCAGGCGCCACTCTAACCTGCGCCCTGTCGCACGGCAAGACGGCACCCGGCGCTGTCTCGGCCACGCATCGCTCGTGCCGGTCCATTTCCACAGCAAAGCGGGACAGTGTTGTGGATCGATTGTGGAAAGCCGCCTGACAAGCGTGCTAACACATTGATCCATAAGGGCAAAGATGTTCCTGCCTAAATTTTGTGCAAATGCCCGCCGCAAGCCCTGCGGCGCATGGTGCACGCAGCCAGGCACCGCTCTCCACAACCTGACGAGGCGCGTCGGTGTGCTGGCGCACCTTGCGGTGCGGCTTTCCACACAGCGCCGGGACAGGATTGTGGAGCGCTTGTGGAAAGCTGCCTGAGATGTCATCTAAGTCGTTGATTTATAAGGTGGCACCATGGGTTGCTTAAAAAACGGGCAAACGGGTGTATCAGTACCGCGCGCGGTCGATGTGGCGGCAGGCAGGACAAAAACCGGATTTTTCCACATTCCGCAGGGAGAGCACTGTGGACGGCCTGTGGACAAATCCGGGAGAAGCCGGTTAACCCATTGATTTTTATAGCCTCCCAGGGACCTGCTCAGAAATTGTGCAAATGCAGCATGGACGCTGCGCCGCGGACGGCCGGCAACGCTGCGGTACGCCACGCGCCGGGTTGGTCGCTTTCCATGGGACTGCAAGCGGGGTTGGGGCCACTTGTGCTGGAAAAGTGTGGTTTACGGCCCGTTTTATCCAGAGAAGCTGTGGATAACTTTGTGAACAAGCCTGCCGGGCACTTTGTAAGTGATTGATGCAAAAGAGAATTGGTTATATTGCCTAATTTTTGTTTTACGCGTAAAGCTCATAAGAATCAAAGGGTTGCACGAACCCATGCGCCTTTCGGGGGAGGCCGCCTGCATCAGCGCTACCCCCTTGACATAGAGGTTATGCTGTGGACATGTCCCATTCACGCCGCTTGCCACCAGTGCGCCATGCCAGACTTGCCGAATTTTTCGCGTGACCCTTCCTCCACCGCGCCGCGCGGCGGCCGCGATGTCATCCCTGTCGGTGAGCTGAACCACACAATCGCCAGGCTGCTTGAACGCAGTTTTCCGCTGGCCTGGGTGCGCGGCGAGATTTCCAATTTCACGCGCGCCGCCAGCGGGCACTGGTATTTCTCGCTCAAGGATGCACGCGCGCAGATCCGCTGCGTGATGTTCCGCGGGCGCAACCAGCATGTCGACTTCCAGCCGCGCGAGGGCGAAGCGGTGGAGGTGCGCGCCGTGGTCACCATGTATGAGGCGCGCGGCGAGGTGCAGTTGGGCGTGGAGGCAATGCGCCGGGCCGGGCTGGGCAACCTGTACGAAGCCTTCCTGCGCCTGAAGGAAAAGCTGGCGCAGGCGGGGCTGTTCGCGCCGGAGCGCAAGCGCCCGGTGCCGGCGCATCCGCGCACCATCGGCGTGGTCACCTCGCTGCAGGCGGCGGCGTTGCGCGATGTGCTGACCACCTTGCGCCGGCGCGCGCCGCATGTGCCGGTGCTGGTCTATCCGGTACCGGTGCAGGGCGCGGGGGCGGCGCAGAAGATCGCCGACATGCTCGATGCGGCCAGCGCGCGGCGCGAGTGCGACGTGCTGATCCTGTGCCGCGGCGGGGGCAGCATCGAAGACCTGTGGTCGTTCAACGAAGAGGTGGTGGCGCAGGCGATTGCGCGCTGCGCGCTGCCGGTCATCTCCGGAGTGGGCCACGAAACCGACTTCACCATCGCCGACTTTGTCGCCGATGTGCGTGCGCCCACGCCGACCGGCGCGGCCGAGCTGGTCAGCCCGGATCGCGCGCACCTGCTGGCACAGGCGATGCGTGCGCGCGACGCGCTCACGCAGTGCATGCGGCGCGGGCTGGACCTGCGCGCGCAGCACCTGGACTGGCTGGCGCGGCGAGTGCGCAGCCCGCAGGCGCAGCTGCAGGAGCGGCGCGCGCGCGTCGACAATCTGGCGCGACACTTGCGCTCGGCATTGCGCGACACGGTGGTGTCGCAGCGCCACCGCCAGCAATTGCTGGCGATGCGCTGGAGCGCGTGCCGTCCCGATGCCAGCGCCGCCCATGCCGACGTGGCCCGCCTGTGGCAACGCCTGCAGGCCGCCGCCGTGCGCCAGCACGAGCGCGCCGGCCAGCGCCTGGCGCGCAGCGCCGGCGCGCTTGAGTTGCTGGCGCCGCAGCGTACGCTGGAACGCGGCTATGCGGTGCTGCTGGACCAGCGCGGACGCGCGCTGCGCTCGCCCGCCGAGATCCGCGCGGGCAGCGTGGTCGAAGCGCACCTGGCCGAGGGAGTGGCCGACCTGGCGATTGCCGGCGTGCAGGCCAAGCTGCCGGATTTCTGAGCCCCTGCGCGGCCCGGGAACGCCTCCCATTCGCGATGCCGCGGCGGGCGCGAAACGCTCAGGCAAGCCGGGCGGAAATCCCCCCGGAAACCCCTGCCAGGACAAACTAACATCGGAGCAGGGGGCTTTGTCCCGCGGTTTGCGCGGGTCTTGCAAGTCCCCTACAATCGCCAATTCCGGACCCACAACCCCAACCCACAGAGACAGAACAATGGAACACAAGCTCCCCCCGCTCCCGTACGCGCATGATGCCCTGGCTCCGCATATCTCCAAGGAGACGCTGGAGTTCCATCATGACAAGCACCACCAGACCTACGTCACCAACCTGAACAACCTCATCAAGGGCACCGAGTTCGAGAACTCGACCCTGGAAGAGATCGTCAAGAAGTCGTCGGGCGGTATCTTCAACAACGCTGCCCAGGTGTGGAACCACACCTTCTACTGGGATTCGATGAAGCCCAACGGCGGCGGCCAGCCGACCGGCGCGCTGGCTGATGCCATCAACGCCAAGTGGGGCTCGTTCGACAAGTTCAAGGAAGAGTTCACCAAGACCGCCGTGGGCACCTTCGGTTCGGGCTGGGCCTGGCTGGTCAAGAAGGCCGACGGCTCGCTGGACCTGGTCTCGACCTCCAACGCCGCCACCCCGCTGACCACCGACGCCAAGGCGCTGCTGACCTGCGACGTGTGGGAACACGCCTACTACATCGACTACCGCAATGCCCGCCCGAAGTACGTCGAGGCATTCTGGAATGTCGTGAACTGGGACTTCGCCGGCAAGAATTTCGCTGGCTGATCCGCGGATCATGCTTGCAGCAAGAAAGGGCCATCCGGCCCTTTTTTGTTTTTGGGCGCGCATGGGGCGGGATCGGGTTTGAATCTGCCTGCGGGATCGTCCATATTGGTCCGTATCCGGCCGCCAGCTTTCGGTGCGTCCCCGCGCGCTCCGTGCCATCGCGTACTTCGTATGCCGGCCATTTCCCGCAGCCAGGTGCCCGATGGCCCGATGGAAGACATGTTCCCCTTGCAGCCCCACTGGTGCATGTCGCGCGCGCCGTCCCTGGGCAGCCCTGTCCGTCGCACTCCTGCTGCTCGCCGCCGTCGGCGGCGCCAGCGCGCAGCCGCTGCCGTCCCCGCCGGGCGTGCCGCCCCCGTTCAAGCTGTTGCGCTATGACGAGGACTATCGCTACCTGCGGGATCCGGCCATGCGCGCGGATTTCTGGGATCCGGCCAAGTATGTGCCGTTCGGCAGTCCTGGCTGGTTCGTCAGCCTCGGCGGAGAGATCCGCGAGCGCTTCGAGGACTACTCGGCCAGCAATTTCGGCGTGCCGGGTCCGCGTGGCGATGGCTACCTGATGCACCGCGCGCTGCTGCATGCCGACCTGCATGCCGGTGAATCCCTGCGCGCGTTCGTGCAGCTGGGCAACCAGCTGGCCATGGGCAAGGACGTCACCACGCCGCCCTATGTCGACCAGCTCGATGTGCAGCAGGCATTCGTCGACCTGCGCGTGCCGCTCCCGGCGCCCGCGCAGGACCCGCTGCTGGTGCGCGTGGGCCGGCAGGAAATGGCGTTCGGCGCGCAGCGCCTGGTTTCGATCCGCGATGCCCCCAATGTGCGGCGCGCATTCGACGGACTGAGGCTTGGCTCAAGCCTGGGCAGCGCGCGGGTGGATGCCTTCGCCACGCGTCCCGTGCTGCTCAAGGACGGCAGCTTCGACGACCGGCCCAACCAGGCACAGGGCTTCTGGGGTGTCTATGCGACGATGCCGGCGGCTTTCCTGCCGGCAACCTCCGCCGATCTCTACTACCTCGGTTTCGAGAATGACCGCGCGCTGTTCAGCGATGGCAGCGGCGCGGAGCGGCGGCATTCGCTCGGGGGCCGCCTGTCCGGCCGCCACGGCCGCTGGGACTGGGACTGGGAGGCGCTGTTCCAGTTCGGCAGCCTGGCATCGCAGCAGATCCGCGCATGGGGCTTCTCGACCGATACCGGTTACACCTTTGCAGCTTCGGCCTGGCACCCGCGCGCAGGCATCAAGGCGACCATGGGCAGCGGTGACCGCAATCCGCACGACGGCACCATCGGCACCTACAACGGCTTGTTTCCCAAGCTGGCCTACTTCAATCAAGCCGGCCTGATCGGCGCCTCCAACGTGCTGGATATCCAGCCGTCGCTGACGCTGGTTCCCGCGGCCGGCATCAAGCTGACCTTCGCCTGTGACTTCATCTGGCGGGCAACCACGCACGACGCGGTCTACACCTCGGCGGGCATCCCGGTTCCCGGCACCGCGGGCCGCTCCGGCCAGTACAGCAGCAGCCAGCTCTCTGTGGATGTTGCATGGCAGGCGAGCCGGCATGTGCTGGTCAATGGCGGCGCCGTGTATGTGGATGAGAGCCGCACGCTGAAAGCCGTTGGCGGACACAACACGCGCTTTCTCTACCTGGCGCTCGGCTATACGTTCTGATGCGGCGGGTGCCATGCGACACATCCACAAGCTATTGAGCGCGACGAGCGGTCATGGCTGCCTGCGGCCGCGCCCGGGAGTGCGCGGCATAGCGCACGGCTTCCGGCGTCCAGCGTCCTATGCCTGGAACGCAGTGGTACAGCCACACCGGCTACCAGGCACGTCCCCAAGTACCTATGCTCAAGCCCGACAGCGTCGGCTTTTGCGGCACTGGCAAGGCGTGGCGCGGGCCCGGTATTCCAATAACAAATCGGTATGGTGACGAAAAGAAAATGCGAATGGACGCTGTGATTCGCCATTTCTAGAATCACCTCACGCTGAATGGTCGCGTAAATCCGCCGCACTAAAAGAGCGCCACCAAGAATCCACCAGATGCTGATGCCGTAAATGGGGCAGGGGTCGTTGTTGCCCGCGGTTTCGTGCACAGGGCGGGGCAGGCATCCCCGTATCGGTTCGGACAGGCGCAAGACACTGGAGACAATATGAAGAACCCCCTTGCGGGTGCCGCCTTTGCGGCGCTTGCGGCCTGCTGCACCGGCGCCTTCGCACAGAGCAATGTCACGCTCTATGGCCGGCTGAATACATCGATGGAGTATTCCGATGCGTCGACGGCTTCCGACGGCACCAAGCTGGGCGGCACCGGCCGGCTGACCAACAACCGCTCGGTCTTCGGCATGCGCGGCGAGGAATCGCTGTATGGCAGCCTCAAGGCGATCTGGCAGATCGAGAGCAATATCTCATTGGATACGGGCAGCGGACAACTGGCCAGCCGCAACACCCGCATTGGATTGGCCGGCTCAGCTGGCAGCTTTTTCATGGGCAACTGGACCACGCCCTACCTGGAAGCCACCTCGTCCTACGATCCGTTCTATCCGACCACGGCTGGCTACATGGCGCTGATCGGCAATGGCTCGACCCCGACCTCCGACAATGTCCAGGACACCAGCTCCTTCGATCGCCGCCAGAAGAACAGTGTCCATTACCGCAGCCCGAAGTGGAACGGCTTCAGCGGCGGCGTGACCTGGGGTATCAACGAAGAGCGCATTACGGTGCCGCGCAACCCGAGCCTGTGGTCGTTCGCGGGGGCCTATGACAACGGCCCGCTCAATGTCGTGTTGGCCTATGAGCGCCACAACAACTACCAGACCGCGGGACGCGACGACGAAGGTATGAAGATCGGGCTGTCGTACCAGTTCCCGACCACCAAGGTCTCGGCCATCTATGAGCGGCTGCACTACCGCACCGCCACCGGCGACCTGAAGCGCGATGCCTACTACGCGTCTGTGGTGCAGAAGCTATGGACGGGCAGCCTGCGCGCCGGCGTCGGCGTGGCCGGCAACGGCCGTGGCAACGCCACCGAGACTGTCGGCTTCTTCCGCAGCGGAGCGGATACCGGCGCGGTCCAGGCCACCCTGGGCTATGAGTACCCGCTGTCCAAGCGCACCTCGGTGTTTGGCTTCTACAGCCGCATCTTCAACAAGAAGAATGCCACCTACGACTTTGCGATCAATGAGCTGGGCATTTCCGCCGGCGCCGATCCGCAGACCGTTGCGCTGGGCATGCGCCACGTCTTCTGAGCACGGCGCACGTCAGGCCATCCCCCACGATTCCAGGAGTACCCCAATGAAATTCCAGAACATCCTGCGCGCGGCGCTTGCGACGGCGCTCTGCCTGCCGCTGCTGCACGGCGCGGCGCAAGCCGAAGCGTATCCCGACAAGCCGATCCGCATGATCGTGCCGTTTGCTGTCGGCAGCGCCACCGACCTGCTCGCACGCATCGTCAGCGCCGAGATCGGCACCAGCTCGAACATGCAGATCGTGGTGGACAACCGCCCCGGCGCGGGTGGGACCATCGGCACCGCGGTGGTGGCCAAGGCGCCCGCGGACGGCTACACGCTGCTGCTGACCTCCGCCGGGCATGCGGTCAATCCCACGCTCTATCCCAAGCTGCCGTACGACACCACCCGCGACCTGAAGGGCATCTCCACGGTGGCGACCATGCCCTACCTGCTGGTGGTCAGCGCCTCCAGCCCCTACCGCACGCTCAAGGACCTGCTGGCGGCTGCGCGCGCCAGGCCCGATTCCGTCACCTACAGCTCGGCGGGCAGCGGCAGCTCTTCGCACCTGAGCGGCGAGCTGTTCAACGTGACCGCGGGCGTGCAGACCCGGCATATCCCGTACAAGGGCGCGCCGGCGGCGATCACCGATGTGATGAGCGGGCGCGTCGACATGTTCTTCGCGCCGTCCATCACTGCGCTGCAGTTCGTCAAGGACGGCAAGCTGCGCATCCTGGGCGTGGCCACGGCGGCGCGGGTGCCGTCGCTGCCGGACGTGCCCACCATCGCCGAAGCGGGCGTGCCGGGCTATGTCTTCGATGCCTGGTTCGGCGTGCTGGCGCCCGCGGGCACGCCCAAGGATGTCGTCGCCCGCCTGAACACGGCGATGCAGCAAGCGCTCAGCGCGCCGGCGACCAAGGAGAAGCTGATTGCGCAAGGCGCCGAGGCCAAGCCCTCGACGCCGGCTGCCTTCGACAAGCTGATCGCCGCCGACATCGCCAAGCTCGAGCCCATCGTCAAGCGCTCGGGCGCACAGCCGGGCCAGTAACGCCGCCACGGCGCCCGGGGGGCCGGGCGCCACCTCTCCTGCACGAAGGGAACATCGATATGCGTTGCATTGCACGGGCCCTGGCGCATGCCATGGCCGTCGGCTGCCTGGTGGCGGCTTCGGGAGCGCAGGCGCAAGCCGGCGCGTATGCCGACCGGATCCTGGTCAATGGCACGGTACTCACCATGAACGCCACGGACACAGTGGCGCAGGCCCTGGCCATCCGCGGCGACCGCATTGCCGCGGTGGGGACCAGCCGGGACATCCGGCGCCTGGCCGGCCCGCGCACGGAGGTGATCGACCTGGGCGGGCGCACGGTCATCCCCGGCCTGATCGACACCCATATCCACGCCATTCGCGGCGGCCAGAGCTATGCCTTCGAGACTTACTGGTATGAAGGCGAGACTACCAGCCTGGCCGCGGGGCTGGAGCTGCTGCGCAAGACCGCGCTGTCGCGTGGCCCCGGCAAATGGGTGGCCGTGACAGGTTCCTGGCACCCCGACCAGTTCACCGAGAAGCGCGCGCCGACCCCTGCCGAGCTGACCGCGCTGCTGCCTGACAATCCGGCCTATGTGCAGTACCTGTACGACTATGCACTGGTCAACGCCAGGGCGATCGAAGCGCTCAAGCTCGACCAGCCGGATGCGCTGCCGCCGGGCATCCGCGTGGAGCGCGACAGCGAAGGGCGCCCCACCGGCCGGATCTTCGGCGCGATCCGGCCGCTGTCGGCGCTGTTCGGCCGCATCCTGGCGCAGAGCCAGGTCGACGCCAAGGCCAGCCTGCAGTCCTTTTTCAGCCGCCTCAACAGCCTGGGAGTCACCGCGCTGATCGATCCCACCGCGGGACCGGGCCCCGCCTACGATCCGCTGTACGCGTTGTGGCGCGAGGACAGCCTGTCGCTGCGGGTCGGCTACCGCATCCCGACCATGGTCGCTGGCAACGAGGCCGAATGGTTCCGCAATACGCTGGCTTACCTGCCGCCGCGCCTGGGCGACGGCAAGCTGCGCTTCCTCGGCCCGGGCGAGATGCTGGTGTTCGGCATGGACGACGGCGTGAAGATGGGACCTGGCTTCCAGCCGTCGGCGAAGGACCGCGAGGAACTGCTCAAGGTGGCAACGTTCGCCGCCAGCCGCGGCTATCCGGTCGAGATCCATGCCTATACCGACGATGCCGCCAGCGCGATCCTCGATGTCTTCGAGGAAGTGGGCAAGCGCCATGACCTGGGCAAGCTGCGCTGGGCCATGGCCCACCTGAATACCGGCAAGCCGGAGACGTTCCGGCGCATGAAGGCGCTTGGGCTTTCCTACACGGTGCAGATGGGGCCGTACTTCGAGGCCGGCGCCATCGGCCACGCCAACGACCACCATGTGGCCGAGGCCGCGCCGCCCGTGCGCCTGGCCCTGCGGCACGGGCTGAAGGTGGCGGGCGGCACGGATGCCACGCGCATCGGCATCCCCGGCG
Organism: Cupriavidus sp. FW305-26; assembly: GCF_058787975.1. Lineage (NCBI taxonomy): Bacteria > Pseudomonadati > Pseudomonadota > Betaproteobacteria > Burkholderiales > Burkholderiaceae > Cupriavidus > Cupriavidus sp. FW305-26. The sequence goes on along the minus strand of NZ_JBYTAH010000044.1, from coordinate 36,044 downwards.
TCTGGCGCGCGTTGGAGTTCCACGTCGGCGGCTATTCGATCGGCAAGGAAGTCAGGCGCAAGGAGGACTTCCGGCTGTCGCGGCTGGAGGCGCTGCGGCTGTACACCGCCAATGCCGCGTGGATTTCATTCGACGAGGCCTCGCGCGGCACGCTGGAGGCCGGCAAGCTGGCCGACCTGGCGGTGCTCGACAAGCCCTACCTGACCGTCCCCGTTGAAGACATCCACCGCATCCGCTCGGTGCTGACGATGGTCGACGGCAAGGTGGTCCATGCCGACGGCGGCTTTGCCGCGCGCAAGGCGCGCTAGCCATCGGCGCCGCAAGCGCACAGGAGGGAATACGCCATGCCGCACCTGATCGTCGAATACACCCACAACCTCGCGCCGGTCGTGCGCATCGATGCCTTGCTGGCCGGACTGAGCGCGGTCCTGATCGCGCAGGACGGCGCGTTTCCGGTGGGCGGCATCCGTGCGCGCGCGCTATGCCTGGAGTCCTACCGCATGGCCGACGGCAGCAGCGACGATGCCTTCGTGCACGTGACGCTGGCCGTCGCGCGGGGGCGCTCGCAGGACGTGCTCGACCGTACCGTCAGCGCCTTGTTCGATACCTTGACCGCACATTTCGCCGAGCCATACCGGCGCCGCTACCTGGCCTTGTCGCTGGAGCTGCGGGAGTTTGCCGGTGCCTACCGGAGCCTCAACAACATCCATCAGCGCTACAACACCACGGCTGCATAGGGCGGCGGCCGCGTACCACCACAACGACAAGAAAGACCCACGGAGGAGACAGCAAATGAAGATCGGAACCATGGGGGCCGCGCTGCTTGCGCTTAGCCCGACGCTGGCCGCGGCGCAGTCCGTGACGATGTACGGCGTGATCGATACCGGCGTGGAATACGTGAACAAGGTCGGCGCGGGCGGCGACAGCCTGGTGCGCATGCCGACCCTCACCGGCACCGTGCCGTCGCGCTGGGGCCTGCGCGGCACCGAGGACCTGGGCGGCGGGCTCAAGAGCGTGTTCGTGCTGGAGTCCGGCTTCGCCCCCGATACCGGCGGTGCCAACCAGGGCGGACGGCTGTTCGGGCGGCAGGCGCTGGTGGGGCTGAGTGGCAAGTGGGGCCAGCTGTCGCTGGGGCGGCAGTACACCATGCTGTTCTGGGCCAACCTGGACTCGGACATCCTCGGCCCCAACGTGTACGGCGCGGCGTCGCTCGACAGCTACCTGCCGAATACGCGTGCCGACAATGCGGTGGCTTACAAGGGCACCTTCGGCGGGCTGACCGTCGGTGCCACCTACAGCTTCGGGCGCGATGCGATCAACGCCGGCCCCAGCCCGGCCGGCACCAATTGCGCGGGCGAGAACCCTGCCAGCAAGTCTGCCTGCCGGGAATGGTCGGCGCTGATCCGGTATGAGCACAAGGGCTGGGGCGTCACCGCTGCCTATGACTCGCTGCGCGGCGGGCCCGGCGCATTCGGCGGGCTTGGCAACAAGTCGCTGACCGACGACCGCCTGTCGCTGAGCGGCTATGTACTGCTGTCGCGCGCCAAGCTGGGCGTGGGCGTGATCCGCCGCGACAACGAAGGCAGCGCGACGCCGCGCAGCGAGCTCTGGTATGGCGGCATGGCCTACGACATCACGCCGGCCTTCACGCTGGCCGGGCAGGTCTATTACCTCAAGTTCCATGACAGCGCCAACAAGGCCATGCTGTATGCGCTGCGCGGTGCCTATGCCTTTTCCAAGCGGACTTCGGTCTATGCCACGGCTGGATTCATCGATAACGGTGGGCAGCTTGCCCAGTCAGTCAGTGCCGGGGCGGCGGGGTCCAATCCCAGGGCGGGTGGGTCGCAGTTCGGGACGATGGTGGGGGTCAAGCACGTCTTTTAGCGGACTGTCTGCCTTGGCGCCATGCGGTCGGGTGTCGTGCCGAGGCAGACAGGTCTGAAGGCGGCAGCGGAATGCGCTGCATGATGGCTAGGAATCGTCCTAATTTGCTGGCTTTTCGATAAACGTTGCAATCTTTGACACGTGTAACGCACGTTTTGCGGATAACATCGCCTGCGCTCCGCAGAAGGTGCTTCGCGCGTAATACGGGTGCCATGCGGTAATCCTCTCTCAGGAGGCCGCTCGCATGGGTATTCGCGACAACCTGCCTTTTCCCGCCCGCACCGTCACGGTCTCCGGCCCCGCATTGCCGGATATTCTCGGGCAATCCCCCTTCACCTTCGTGCGCCTGGAGGGCAAGGAAGGCGTCTGCGGCCTGTTCGAATACGACATCGAACTGAAGACGCCGGACAAGGCCTACAACTTCCACGGCCCGGAAGGCAACTTCGACTTGCGCGAGATGAGCGGGCGCGAGCTGACCGTGCATATCGAACTCGACGGCATGGGTACGGGGTTGGCGGGACGCATTGGCGCAGGCACTCGCGAGATCAGCGGCATTGTCGATCGTGCCCGCTACCTGCGCGCCGAAGGGCGGCACTTCGTCTACGGACTGACGCTGCGCCCCTGGCTGTGGATCGCCTCGCAGAACCGGAACAGCCGCGTCTTCGAGAACCGCACCGACATCGAGATCATCGAAGAGGTCCTGTCTGCGTACTCCTTTCCGGTTGAGCGCAGGCTCGACGTGGCGAAATACCCCAGGCGGGTGTACCGCACCCAGTGCGACGAGAGCGACTACACCTTCATCGCCCGCCTCATGCAGCACTGGGGCATATCGTGGTTCTTCGAACATTCTGACGGCAAGCACCGCCTGGTTCTGGTCGATCACGTCGGTGGCTATTTCAGCATGCCGAGCGAGGCGTACCAGGCGCTGGAAATCCATCCGCCTGGCGCCCGGGTCGATCAGGAACACCTCGATGCCTTCTCGGTTGTCGATGCCGTGGTCGCAGGCAAGTACACGACCAATGCCTACAGCTTCACCCAGCCACGCGGCAACCTGAGCGCCAGCAGTTCGGACCCGCGGGACACGGGCCTGAACACTGGCGCGCTGCATCAGGAGGTGTACGACTTCCCCAGCGAGCACGCCCAGCCCGCCACGGACAACCGCCCGTGGGACGAAGGCGACATGATCGCCCGCATCCGCATGGAGGAGATCCGTTCGCGCGGCCTGCGCTGCTTTGGCGCCGGCAACCTGCGTGCCGTGGTGCCCGGCTGCACCATGCACGTCAAGGGACACCCCCAGCACGCCGCCAACCGCGAATACGTGGTGCTCAACACCAGCCTCAGGCTGGAAGACGTGGCCGAAGCCTCTGGTGAAGGCCAGCGGTGGCACTGCCGGGTGGAATTCGAGTGTCACCCCACCCATGAGGTCTTCCGTCCGGCACTGAGCATCCCGTGGCCAGTGGTCACTGGCCCGCAAAGCGCGACGGTAGTTGGCCCCGAAGGCCATACCGTATGGCCCGACCGCTTCGGGCGCGTGCGCGTGCAGTTTCCGTGGGACCGCTTCAACAGGATGTCCTGCTGGGTACGCGTGGCGACGCCATGGGCGGGTTCGCAGTACGGCCAGGTCAGCATCCCGCGCATCGGCAGCGAAGTGCTGGTGATGTTCCTGGACGGCGGTGATCCGGACAAGCCCATCGTGATGGGCGCGGTGCCGAACAGCCTCAACATGCCGCCGTGGCAGCTACCGCATCAGCATGCGCTGACCGGCATTCGCAGCCGTGAGCATGACGGCTCCAGCAGCGGTCATCTGGTGTTCGACGATACCAAGGGGCAAATCCAGTCCCAGCTGTCCTCGGACTACCAGCGCTCGCAACTGAGCCTGGGCTACCTGAGCCGCATCGAGGACAACCGGGGTCGCCAGGATCATCGGGGCAACGGCTTCGAATTGCGCACCGATGGGCACGGTGCCGTGCGCGGCGGCGATGGCCTGCTGATCAGCACCGAGCCCCGACCCGATGCCAGGGCGCACCATAAGGACATGGGCGAGACGGTTGACCGGCTGCAGCAGGCCCAGCATGCCCACGACACCATGGGCCAGCTCGCGCAGCACCATCACGCGCAGGATGAGGAACAGCAGGACGTCGCCAAGGCGCTCAAGGCCCAAGATGAAGAAATCCGCGGTTCGGGCGAGGTCAATGGCGAGTTGACCGCGCCTCATCTCGTCCTTGCGTCGGCAGCAGGATTGGCCGCGACGACCGCCAAATCCACCCAATTGCACAGCGGCGAGCATCTGGCTGTCACGACTGGCAAGCATGCATCCATCGTCAGCAGCGGCGGCATCTTTGCCAGCGCGGCGCGACGGATTGCGCTGTTCGCGCACAGCCTCGGCATACGGCTGGTGGCCGCCACGGACCACATTGCGCTCGAAGCGCAGGATGGCGACATCAAGGGCACCGCCAAACGCAACATTCATTTCCGCGCGCTTGGCGACATCGTTTTCGAGGCCGACCAGGGCATTCTGTTCAAGGTCGGGCAGACCTATATGCGCGTGACTCCCTCGCAGATCGTCGAGGGCATGGGCGGGGTAAGGCAGATTCACGCGACCGATTTCAGTGTCGATGGCCCGGATGGCATGAACCCCAGCGCCCTGGCGCTACCACAGAGCGATTTCGATCAGGAGGTGTACTTGCATCTGCCCGACGGCTCGCCCGCCAGGAACCGGAAATTCCGGCTGACGCAATCCGACGGCAACGTGATCGAGGGCCTCACCGGCCCCGATGGGCTGACCAAGTTCCAGCAAAGCCAGGGCGCTGAAAACATCATGATTCAGATTCTGGAGTCCGCAAGTGGCCACTGATCGCATCCATCTGAAAACCGGCGAAGAGATCGGCGGACACGCCGGAGCCGTCGTTGCACTCACACCTTCGACCGACACGCGCCGCGCCAGTCTGCCGGTGCCGCCTGACAAGGTGATTCCGGTCATCTTCCTGCCGGGCATCATGGGGAGCCACCTTCGCATGAGCCGGAAGCGGCAGGAAGATCTCAAGCGCGACGACAACATTGCCTGGCGGCCGGATGACACTGGGGACACGCTTGCCCGCCGCAACGACTCTCCGGGTCGGCGGCAAATGAACTTCGATCCCGATGAAACCGAAGTGGACCGTTACGAGATCACCGAGGACGCCGGAAAGTTCGACATGACCGGCGAGGAAACGGTCAATTCCGACAAGCGGCACGCCAACGTCCCCGATGGGCTGCCCGATATCGGCTTGCTGATGAGCGCGCCGTTGCCGCCTGCCGCCGAGCAGTGGAAGGCCAAGCGTGGCAAGCACGAGGCCACCGCCGCGCAGAAGGCCCGCTGGCGCGGCTGGAGCGAAGTCATGTTCGAGACCTACGGCGAGGTGATCAAGCTGATGGAGGCTCACCTGAACGACATGCTGGTGGCCGGGGAGCTCTCGCCGGCCTGGAAGAAGGGCAAGAAGGTGGAAGTGCTGGGCGTCAACCCCGCCTATTGGGGCGGCGCCGGCGATGCGCTGACCGAGGCCGATGTCCTGCGCGTGGCGAACTGCTGGTATCCGGTCTACGCGATGGGCTACAACTGGCTGGAAAGCAATGGCACGTCCGCAAAGAAGCTGGCCAGGCGCATCGACGAAATCATCGGGATGTACAAGGCCAACGGGCGGCAGTGCGAAAAGGTGATCGTCGTCACGCACTCGATGGGTGGCCTGGTGGCCCGCGCCCTGCTGCATCCGGACTACGGCAACGCGCAGGACAAGATTCTCGGCGTCTACCATAGCGTCCAGCCTGCGCTCGGCGCCGGGGCGGCCTACAAGCGCGTGCGCACAGGGTCCGACGTGCAGGACAATCTGGTTGGGAACATTGCCCGCAATGTCATGGGCAGAACAGGCAAGGAAGTGACGGCGGTATTTGCCAATGCCTCGGGGCCGCTGGAGCTGCTGCCGACCGCCTCCTATCCGCGAGGATGGTTGCGTCTGCAGACCGGCGACTACCGACAGGCCATGGCGCTGCCGATTGCATCGGATGCACCGCTGAAGGCGTATCTGAGCGATCTGGACTTGCATCAGAAGCTGGGCGTGGACAAGCCGGCGCCGCCGATGGCGGTGGGCGATCCGGTCTACGACATCTACACGCGCAATCCGAAGTGCTGGTGGCGGCTGCTGAATCCGGATTGGATCAATCCGGCTAACAAGCCTTACGTCGATATGGATGCAGATACGGCCGCTAAGTGGAAAATCGCCGAAGCGCAGAAATTCCACAAGAAGATCAAGGACCTGTATCACCCCACGACCTATGCGAGCTACGGCGAGGACAGTTCGCAGAAATGCTACGGCAGCGTGACCTGGCGGGCGGACACTGCCGATCTGGCACCGCATGGCGACCCACTCACGTGGACCATCGAGAGCGAGGATGCCGAGGGCCGCATCGTGGTGCGCACCAGAGGCAATCAGACGCTCACCCTGCGCCTGGAGCCGCCGACAGATGCCGGGGACCAGACGGTGCCTGCCAAGGCGTCCGCCGAAGCCGTGCGCGGTACGCTATTCCGGCAAACCGGCTACGAGCATCAGGGCAGCTATCAGAATGACCAGGTGCTGGCGAGCGCGCTGTATTCGATCATCAAGATTGCCAACACTGCGCCATGGTGGGGCATATGACCCGCTGCGGCTTCACCACGATCTTGGCTGGCCTGCTGCTCGCGGGTTGCCAATCGTTTGCGTATCCGGAGAACAAGATGTCGGAACCCGTTGCACTGTCGCCGCGCTTGCAGACTCTCTTCGCCAAGACCAAACCAGTGTGCTTTGGCCGCTATGTGATGGAAGTCCCGGCGGAAGCCAAACTACTGTGGGGCTTCCAGGATTTCCCCGGCGAAATTGTGACCCATGTCGGCGCGGCAGGCAGGCTGATGGAAATGGCGGAAACATATCGCGCGGCGCAACTCGCAAAAGACAAGACGGCTGAAATCACTTACTTCGGGCGGGGGCCAACGGAACACAGTGTACAAGTTCGCTGGTTCCCAAGCGATGTCGCCAAGCAATATGGGGCCGAAGGGACCTACACCTTTGTCACGGCAGGGCCGCATCTGTATGAGTGGTCGGGCGGACGAAAGAACCCCGAACTGATTCGAGCGCTGCGTGCACGCGACAACGCAGAAATCCCCACGGCCCCCGGCGTCTGCATCGACCACGGCTTCGTCGCGGACGCGTCCGGCAGCTATCAGGAAATCTTTGGCGCAGGCATTCGGCTGCCCAGCCTGCCCGATGTGAGCTTTTCCGTGGACTCCAACAAGCTGGCCAGCGTGGACGGCGAACCTGGTCTGCTGACTTCGATTGCCGAGCAAAGGAAGTACCTGGGTAGCCGCTACCCGAAATTGACGACCCTGCGCGAGGGCAAGCGCACGGTCGGCGTCTGGCAAGGGGAAGAATCGCTGGTCCGCCGTGCGGATGGCACACATGACTTCGAGTGGGAAGCTGTTGGCAGGGAGCGAACGACGCTGCATCCGGCAGTGATCGGCGCCAAGATGTACACCAAGGTGGCGGCCAATCGCATCGGCGCTGCGGATCAGGCATCGCTGACGGACGAAGAAGCTGTAGCCCTCTGGGACAGGCTGCTGGATGGTGTGCGTTTCCGCGTGAACGCACCGCCGACGCAGACCGGCGATCCGGTCACGGTTCGGTCGGGCGAAACCACCCCGCTGTCCGGCATCTGGCGCGCCTCGCTTCCGCCCGGACACCCTCAGGCGGATTGGGTGGCCAGCAAGTCCGGCATCCTGCGGCAAAAAGGGATGCCGATGATCCGCTTCGGGCTTTCACCATCCGACGAAGCGCTGGTTGTCTGGACGTGGATGGGCGAGGCCAGCACATGAGCCCCCGCCGCATCATCACGGTCGGTGACATGACAGATCGCACAAACACTACAAGATGGGAGGAGCAATGATCCACCGCGCCTTGGCCATCATCAGCATGACTGCCCTGCTGATGGTGGGCGGCCAATCGTATGCCGCGCCGGAGAACGGAAAGTTGGAATCCGTAGCGATGTCACCGCGCTTGCAGACCCTCTTTGCCAAGACCAAGCAGGTTTGCTTTGGGCGCTATGCGATGGAGGTCCCGGCGGAAGCTAATCTCGGGAGTGGTGCCCAATACTTTAGTAGGGAACGTTCTACGCTGCACCCAGCTTGGATCCACGCGAATATGCGAACAGAGGTCGTCGCTGCGGACAAGGCATCGCTGAGCGACGAGGAAGCCATTGTCCTTTGGGACAAGCTACTGGAAGGCGTGCGTTTTCGAGTCAACGCGCCGCCCACCCAAACGGGCGATATGACCGACCACAATGGCGTGGTGGCCACGGGTTCCCCCAAAATACAAGCGCCGTAGCGCGGCTGCATGACGAGGTGGACTGCCCAACAGCCGCGCCCGCCAAGCGCGTCCGCTAACTATCCAAAACCTCCCCCAACAACCGACTATTAGGCCAGTTCCCATCAACCGCCAATTCCCTGGCAACATCCCTGAGCGTTTCCATCACAGCCAGCGTCGCCCGCGACGGCGGCCGCGCGGCCGCATAGCCGATCATCCGATGCAACTCCAGCCCACGAATCGGCAAGGCCTGCAGACGCTGCGCCTGCAGCTCGTCGCGTATCGCCGCGGCAAAGTGCACGGTCCAGCCGAACCCGCGCACCACCAGGCGCCTGGCCACCTCGATTGATTCGACCTCCATCGTGACTTGCAGCTCCACCCGCTGGCGCGCCGCCAGCGCTTCCAGCGCCAGGCGCACGCCTGACTTGGACACCCCAGTCAGGATCAGAGGCAGGCCCTGCAGCTGTTCAATGTCCACAGGCCCATCCCCCAGCGACGCAGCGCCCCAGGGGCCGATCGCGCACAGGCTTTCGGCAACCAGCGGCACTACCGAGACCCCGGGGCTCGACACCGGCCCGCTCAGCAGCCCGACGTCGAGCGTGCCTTGCAGCAACGCATCCTGTAGCGCGGGCGCAAAGTTCTCGACCAGTCGCAGCCGGATTTCCGGATAGCGCTGGCGCAGCGCCTCGGCCAGCGGGATGAACAGCAGCGGCGCCAGCGCCGGGGTCAGTCCCAGCGCCACCAGCCCGCGCGGCGAGGCCGCCAGGTCGGCGATGTCGACCTTGACCTGGTCGGCATAGCGCAGCAGGAAGGACGCGCGGTCCAGCAACACCAGGCCTTCCGGCGTGGGCGTGGCGCCGCGCACATGGCGTTCCAGCAGCCGCACGCCCAGCTCTTCCTCGAGCAGCCGGATCTGCCGGCTCAGCGCGGGCTGCGCGATGTGCAGCGCAGCCGAGGCGCGGCCGAAGTGCTGCAGCGTGGCCAGCACCTTGAAATAGCGAAGCTGTCGGAGATCCATCGTCATGCCTCAGGGTAGGTGCCTTATCGTGCAATCGATTGCACGATAAGGCACAAAGAAGCGGAGCCATATGGCGGCCGCCTTACAGGGGCCGGGTTGATGCCCGCACCACCAGCTCGGGAGTCAGCAGGGTCCGCGCCGTGGTGGCGATGCTGCCGTCGAGCGCGCCCAGCATCAGCGCCGCCGCGCGCGTGCCCATCTCGTAGAACGGCACGCGGATGGTGGTCAGTGCCGGCGACACCGCGTGCATCAGCAGCATGTCGTTGTGACCGACCACGGACAGGTCCGACGGACAGCTGCCGCCCGCCGCGCGCACGGCCGCATAGCAGCCGAGCGCAAGGAAATCATTGGCGGCCACGACCGCGGTGATGCGCTGCCGCCGCGACAGCAGCTGCGCGCACGCGGCCTGGCCGGCGTCTTCCGTATAAGCCGGCGCACGCTCCACCGGGCATTGGGACGCGGACAGGCCCAGGTCAGCCACTGCCTGCAGGAAGCCCGCCTCGCGTTCATGCCCGGTCGACAGGCTGGATGGCCCGGCAACATGCCCGATGCGGCGGTGGCCCAGCGCATGCAGGTGGCCGACTGCCAGCGCCATCGCCTGGCGGCTGTCGCCGACCACGCTCGACACGCGCCCCGCATCGTCGCTGCGGTTGACCATCACAATGGGCACGCCCTGCGCCAGGCAGTGCGCCACCACGGGGTCGTTGCGCTCGGCGGTGGCCAGGATCAGGCCGTCCACCTGGCGCGCCAGCAGCTGGTCGACGATAAAGGTCTGGCGCGCCTTGTCGCCGCCGGCATTGGCCACGATCGGAATATAGCGATGCCGGGACAGGGCGTTCTCGATGCCCAGTACGATCGGCGGGAACACCGGGCTGCCGATGTCAGGCACCACCACGCCGATGGTGCCTGAGCGCCGCGTGCGCAGTGCCGCCGCGATGCGGTTGGGCGAGTAGTGCAGGTCCTGTGCCGCCTTGAGCACGCGCGCCACCAGTTCGTCGCCGATGCGGTGGCGGGTCTCGGGGTTGAGCACGCGCGACACGGTCGAAGGATGGACGTCCAATGCCTCGGCGATCTGCTTGATGGTGGGTTTGCTCATCGCTGTCGTGCCATGTGCGGCAGGCTGCTTGCCATACCTTCTGGTTATCGGGATGCCGCCAAAAAGTGGATTGGACGCCGGGCTGCGGCCATTCCTAGAATCGGCCTCGATGCCGGCCAGCTTCGCGTTTGTTGTGCAATCGATTGCATTGTAATCTGCTGACCAGGCGATGCCAAGTCGCAGATCGACCCGGACCAGAAGGACATCAAGGACAAGGAGAAGCACATGAAAGGAGCGGTTTCGCTCGCCGGCAGGGCGCCGGTGTACCAGGAGTTTGACGATCCCACCCCGGCGGGCGGGCAGGTGGTAGTTGACGTAGGCGCCGCGGCGCTGTCACGGCTGGATATGGCCATTGCCGAGGGCCGGCATTACATCAAGCCGGCGGCGGGCAGCTTTGTCGTCGGGCGCGAGGGCGTGGGGCGGCTTGCGGATGGACAACGGGTCTACTTCAACGTCAACGCACCGGTCGCGCCGTTCGGCTCGATGGCGCAGCGCGCGCTGGTGGATCCGGCGCTGACCTTCCCGGTGCCGGACGGCATCGATGACGAGCGCGCCGCCGCGCTCGGCAACGCCGGCCTGGCGGCATGGCTGCCGCTGTCGTGGCGGGCGCGCATGCAGCCGGGCGAGACCGTGCTCGTGCTCGGCGCGACCGGTATCTCGGGATTGCTGGCGGTGGCCGCGGCAAAGCTGCTGGGTGCCGGCCGCGTGATCGCGGCAGGGCGCAATGTGCAGGCGCTGCAGCGCGCACGCCGGCTTGGCGCGGATGCGGTGGTGCCGCTCGACCAGCCCGGCGACTTGCTGGATGCCTATCGCAACGCGGCCGACGGCAACGTCGACATCGTGCTGGATTACCTGTGCGGCGCGCCGGCAGAGGCCGCGCTGCTGGCGCTTGGCCACGGCGGGCGGCTGGTCCATATCGGCACCACGGTGGCGCCCACCATTGCCTTTGCCGGCGCCGCGGCGCGCAAGGCGTGTTTCGACATCATGGGCTTTGCCTACTACCACGCGCCCGTCGCGGTCCAGGCGCAGGCCTATGCCGAGCTATGCCGGCATACCGCGGCAGGGCGCATGGAAATCGATATCGTCTCCGCGCCGCTGGAGGATGTCGGGCAAGTGTGGGCCGCGCAGGCCAGGGGCGCGCGCCAGCGTTTCGTGCTGGTGCCCTGAGTCGGCAGGGGTTCTTGCCAAGCGGCATCGAGCGATGCCGTTTGGTCATGACGCCGGAAGAACAAGCCCGGCCGGATCGCCGCGTCCGCGCATGGCGCCGGACTGGCGACCGCCAGCACTGCCACGATTGCGTGGACATCCAATGCTGGCGGTCGCGTGACCTGAATGAACTACGGAGCGAGCACGTCAGGGTCCGCGGCTTCGGCGCCAAGTTGCAGGGCGCCGGGCGGGCAGGTTCAACATCTCCGTGAGTCGAAAGAGGTTCAGGGCAAGGGCGGCTTGGGCAGGCGCGTCTCCCCCGGTTCGAGTTTCAGTTCGACATCGAGACGGAAGCCGCCGCCATCGACCGGCTCAAAATCGCGCAGCAGCGAGCCGACGGCGCCAAACGCCGCGTCGCTGAAGGCAAAGGGATCCAGGGCATCGAAGATCTGCGTGGTCAGTACCTTGTGCCCTGGTGCGATGGCGATGAAGTGAAGATGGGCCGGGCGCATGTGGTCGCGGTTCTGCAGGGCCAGGAGGTCGCCGCAGGGGCCGTCGATCGGGACGCCATAGCCTGAGGGCCGCACGCTCTCGAACCAGAAGCGCCCGTCGGCATCGGTCTCGAACGCGCCACGCAGGTTCATGTCCTCCTGGTGTTCGTCCTGGTTCTCGTACAGGCCGCTTGGCGCCGCCTGCCATGTCTCGACGCGCGCGCCGGCGATCGGCGTGCCGTCGATCGACACGACGCGTCCCTGCACGAACAGCGGATCGCCCGTGGTGTCCGGGGTTGCGATGTGCGCGCCGTTGGCGCGAACCGGCTGGTTCGCACGCCAGAACGGGCCGATCAGCGCGGGCTCGGTGCCGCCGGCTGCAAGCACGGCCTTGGCATCCATCAGAAGCACCAGCGTGGCAAGCCCGAGAATATCCGCCAGCAAGATGCCCTCGTGTTTTTTCGGTCCGGTGGCCTGGCCGATGCGGACCATGAAGTCCAGGCCATGGTGGAGTTCCTCATAGGTCAGTTGGACCTCTGACGCGAAGGCGTGCGCATGCCGGATAAGCGCATCAAGAATGATCCTGGTGCGCGGGTCGTGTGTCCCGGAATTCGCTTTGAGCACGGCCTTCAGCAGTGCCTCGGGGGTGGCTGGAATCGATTGCGCGTTCGATGCGGATGGCGCGAGCGCGCTTTCTGCGGAGGCAGATGTCATGATGGTCGGCTCCTGATGATTGAAAGAGTGGATGTTGCCTGGCGAGGAGACGGACATTGGCGCCCGGTCTCAGTCGCTCTGGATACGTGCCTTGTTCGCGACTTCGGCCCGGAGCGGGACATTTTCCGCGACCCGGGCAGCGAGTTCTGTGGGCTGGCACAGCCACGGCCTCGAAGCCGAGATCGCGCGACTGTTGCCGCACTTCGCTGCTCGCCAGGATGCGACGGACGTACAGGTGGCGGCTCGGGTGCGCCTGCCGGAGCAAACAGCGCCTGTATGGTCTCGGAACGATAGCCCGCAAAGCCGGACTCGGCCAAGGTCGGAATCTGCGGCAGCCCGGGCCAGCGCCGAAGGCTACCGGGCGCAAGCACCCTGAGCGACCCGGCGGCCGTCTTCAGTCTGCGGCGCGGTGTTCCGCCTTGTCCGCTTCCGTTTCCGTGATGTAGCCGTCCTTGCCGTAGACGAGACCGGTGGCCTCGGCGGCCTTCACTACGTCCGGGTGCCAGGCAATGCGGCCGCACTCCTCGTCGGTGCCGCCGACCACCGAGTACACGACCAGGGCGTGGTCGTTAGGGTTGCGGAACCCTCTCATCACGCCGATCGGGCAGGAGATCACATCCCACTGGTTCAGCATCAGCGAGTACTGGCCCTTCTCGCCCCAGATGACTTCCATCTGGCCATTCAACGGGCAGAACACTTCCTCGGTCTTGTGCGCGTGCAGGCTGGCGCCTTGCCCGACCGGGATTTCGATAAAGGTCACGCCGAAGCGGTGGTTACCCGGAATCGCCGGCTCGACGCCTTTGTTCTCGAGCACGCCGCGGTTCATGATCTTGTAGATGTTCTTCTTCATGCCGGGCAGGCGGCTTTCGATGAAGGTCTCACCGTAAGGTTTGACCTTGCCCCAGCGCGCGATGCGGGTGGCTTCCATTTCCTGAGGAGTGGGATCCATGCTGATTCCTTGGTGCAATGAAGTTGGGAGAACGAGAGGGCGATCGCCTTCTGTCCGTGCAACTTTAAGAAGCGCCCAGCGATTAATCCATTACCATTTTTCTCGCGACTCGATAACATTTCGGTATCGAGAACTTGCAAGACTTCGGTACTTTGTCGTGACGGTATCCTGCCGGCCGATGGAATCTTCTCCCTTCAGGGAGTGGCCTGATGCTTCAGCCTTCCGCGCCGCCGCGCGCCAGCCGCGCGGCGGCGCGCAGGCTGCGCACGATGCGGTCGAAGGTGGCGGCTCGCGCGTCGTCGGTGCGCTGGCGCAAGGCGAAAGACGGGTGGTAGGTGGCGATGACAAGCCGTCCCTCGTGCTCGACTGGCGTCTCCATCATTCCAGCCAGGGACACGCTCTTGCGGCCCAGCACCGCACGAGCCGCGGTGGCGCCAAGCGCGACCACGACCCTGGGCCCGACCTTCTCCAGTTCGCGCTCCAGCCACAGGTTGCAGGCCTCGATCTCCTGCTGTGCCGGCGACTTGTGCAGCCGGCGCTTGCCGCGCCATTCGAACTTGAAGTGCTTGACCGCATTGGTCATGAAGAGCTTGTCGCGGTCCAGCCCCGCGCTGGCCAGTGCTTCGTCCAGGAGGTGCCCGGCCGGGCCGACGAAGGGGGAGCCCTGCAGGTCTTCCTGCGCCCCCGGTTGCTCGCCAACCAGCATGATGCGCGCATGGGTGGCGCCGGCGCCGGGCACGCCCTGGGTGGCATTGCGCCACAACGGGCAACGCCGGCATTGGTTCAGTTCATCGCGGCTGACGGGCAGCTTCCTGTGCTCGGGCATGGGGGCACGGCGCGCTGTGCTGCTGTCGGTCTCATCCGGTGGCAGCTTCGGTCGCCGATTCTTCAGCGTCGGCCATGGCCGCGGATGCCGCATGGGGCTGGGCGCCTGGCTCGGCGGCGCGGATGCGCAGCACGGTCTGGCGTGAAGTGCTGAAGCGCCGCGCGGTCTCGCTCACTGAATTGCCCGCGGCCAGCGCGTTCAGGATCGCATGGCGCTGTTCAGGCGTGTGCTTGGGCGGGCGGCCCACCTGACGTCCCATGGCCTTGGCCGCGGCCAGGCTCTCGCGCACGCGCACGCTGCGGGCGGCGCCTTCCAGCGCGGCGACCGCACGCAGCACCTCGACCGCCTCCGGCGGCGTGGTGTTGGCCAGGTCGTCACGGGACAGCTGCACGCAATACAACGCCACCCCCAGCAGGCGGAAGCGCCGGATGGTGGCCAGCACCTCGGGCACGCTCCAGCCCAGGCTGCACAGCCGCAGTGACACGACCGAGTCGGCCGGCTGCACCTGGTGCTGCAGCGCGCGCAGGCGCGGGCGCTGCAGCGCGGGCACTGACGCGGGCTCTTCTTCCCAGAAGGCATGGCGCGCATCTACGCCATAGCCGGCCTCGCGCGCGGCTTGTAATTCGTCCATCATGGCCGGCTGGCCATCGGCACAATTGGAGTAGAGGAATGAGGTCGGCATGGTGGTGATGAACGGCGCGGACGCGCCGTCCGGTATCGGTTGCATTTCGGACAGGGATACTCCTGTTTCGGCTTACTGCGCCACGCCGCAAATTTCATGCCGCGCTTGCCCTGCACAGGGCAAAGGTGAGGGGGCTCCCAAGGCACGGTATGCAGGCAAATGAAGCCGCGGCAAGCCTGGTCCGACCGACGCGGCGCTGCGGGCACAATTACAAGGCTTCGCGCAGGAATTGCAACGACTGGCAGGTGCGCTGCCTGCGCTGGGGCGGGCACGGAATCTGCGTTCTCCCCAGCGCAAAGCCGGAGCGCCGGCAAATCCCACCAGGAGAAAGCCGTGGACAAGTCGAAGATTCCCGCAGACCAGGCCCAGGCCCTCGGCGCATTGATGGACGACCATCGCGCTGTCAAGAAGCAGTTCAAGGCGTTCAAGGACACTGAAGATCGCGACGAGAAGCAGGCGATCGCGCTGGACGTGTGCCACCAGCTCACGGTGCACGCCACCATCGAGGAGGAGATCTTCTATCCGGCGCTGCGCGGCGTCAGCGACGAGATCGACGACCTGCTGGACGAGGCCGAGGTCGAGCACCAGGTGGCGAAGGACCTGATCGCTGCGATCGAGGAGGATCCGGCCGGCGACAAGCTCGAGGCCAACTACACGGTGCTGTCAGAATACGTTGCCCACCATATCGAGGAAGAGGAGGGCGAGCTGTTCAAGAACGCGATCAAGGAAAAGGTCAACCTGCGCGACGTGGCACAGGCCATGGCGGCGCGCAAGGAAGAACTGATGCGCGAGACCGCTTGACGCGCCTGCGCCCGGGCCAGGCCGGGCGCGGCTCTTCAGCGGATTTGAAGGAGTCGCACAATGCGGCGCGTCCCGCGCCCGCGGGCGGGGCGTTACCATCACGCGGTCATCACCCGCCGTACCGCAACTGCCCCATGACCTTTGTCGTGACGGATGCCTGCATCCAGTGCCGCCATACCGATTGCGTCGAAGTCTGCCCGATGTCGTGCTTCCACGAAGGGCCCAACTTCCTCGCCATCGACCCCGACCAGTGCATCGATTGCTCGATGTGCGTGCCGCTGTGCCCGGTCGGCGCGATCTACTCGGAGCATGACCTGCCCGAGGACCAGCGCCATTTCATTGCCCTCAATGCCGAACTGTCGCGGCGCGCTGACTGGCTGCCGTTGCTCAAGGCCAAAGGGCCGATCCCCGGCCATGAGCAATGGGCCGGTCATCCTGACCGCCTCTCGTTGCTGGAGCGCTAGCGCGCCTCAGCGTAATCCGGGAACGCTTCTTCCAGCGTCAGCACGGTGCCGGTCAGCGTGCCGTCGTAGCCGGGCAGTGCATTGACGCGCTGGCGGAAGGCTTCGCTGGTAAGCGCGTCCACCGCGCCGGCCAGTGCCGCGCTGCGCAGCTTGGCGCGCTCGATCGCAAAGAAGTAGCGCTCCTTGATCACCGGCACGAACGCCAGCCCGAAACGCCGCGCCGCGGTTTCCACGCCAAAGCCCACGTCGGCCATGCCGCTGCCGATATACGCGGCCACCGCGGCGTGGGTGAATTCACCGTTGCTGTAGCCCTCGATGCGGGCCGTGTCGATGCCGCGCGCGGCCAGCATCAGGTCCAGCAGCAGGCGCGTGCCCGAGCCCACCTGGCGGTTGACGAAGCGCACCTCGCGCCGGGTCAGGTCTTCCAGCGTGTGGATGCCAAGCGGGTTGTCCGGCCGCACGAACAGTCCCTGGCTGCGCACCGCCAGGTGCACCAGGCAGTGGGTGTCCGGCTTGAGCCAGGTGGTGAAATGCCGCCACATGCCGTGCTCGAACTCGCCCACCGGCACATGGAAGCCGGCGATATCGCAGGCGCCTTCGGCCAGCGCCGCCACGGCCTCGACGCTGCCGCAGTACTTCAGGTCGTGCCGCACCTGCTGCTCGTCGAGGAAGTCGCGCAGCGCCGCCACCGCGAAGCCGTGGCTGGCATGCAGCCGCGCCGTGGCTTCGGGCTGGTCCATCAGCTTCTTCAACTCGATCTCCAGCTCGGACGCCAGGCTGTCCAGCGTCGGCGACAGCCGCGCGCCGATCCGCTTGCTGGCCCACACCAACTGCTGCGCCAGCGGCGTCAGCGCGCTGCCGCGCCCGCGGGTCTTGTCGATCAGCGGGCCGCCGAACAGCGCCTCGGCATCGCGCAGGATGCCCCAGGCGTAGCGGTAGGACAGCGATACCGCCTGCGCCGAGTGGCTGATGCTGCCGGATTCCTCGATATGGCCGAGCAGGGCCACCAGGCGGGACACGTCCAGGGCCTCGCCACCGGGGCTGGCGTCGTCCCGGATCTGCAGGTGCGGGTGGATCGAGATGCGAATCATATGTAGAAAATAGCTTATTGAAGGGCCGCTGTCACTCTCATATAGTCCTTCAAACGGGAAAAAACGGCGACGTCACAGCCCGTAAATAGGAAAAAAATAGCATATAAGAGGCCGCGCTGCCGATCTGCGCAACGCCTCACAGGAGACGCTATGCCAGATATTTCCCCCCACGCACCGGCATCCGCCGACGCCACGCGCATCGCCGCCATCGTGGCCGCGCGCCAGGACATGCCGGGCGCCTTGCTGCCGATCCTGCATGAGATCCAGGACACACAGGGCTATATCCCCGACGCCGCCGTGCCCGTCATTGCCCGCGCGCTGAACCTGTCGCGCGCCGAGGTGCACGGCGTGATCACCTTCTACCACCATTTCCGCCAGCAGCCGGCCGGGCGCCACGTGGTGCAGGTCTGCCGCGCCGAAGCCTGCCAGTCGGTCGGCGCCGAAGCGCTGGCCGAGCATGCGCAGCGCGCACTTGGCTGTGGCTTCCATGAAACCACCGCGGACGGGCAGGTGACGCTGGAGCCGGTTTATTGCCTGGGCCAGTGCGCCTGCGGCCCCGCCGTGATGGTCGGCGAGCAGCTGCACGGCTATGTCGATGCCAGGCGCTTCGACGCGCTGGTGCACTCGCTGCGCGAGTCGTCCGCGGAAAAGACCACGGAAGCCGCGGAGGCACAGGCATGATCACGATCACCACCATCTTCGTGCCGCGCGATTCCACCGCGCTGGCACTGGGCGCCGACGACGTGGCCCGCGCCATCGCGCGTGAAGCCGCGGCGCGCAACGAGCACGTGCGCATTGTGCGCAATGGCTCGCGCGGCATGTTCTGGCTGGAGCCGCTGGTCGAGGTGCAGACCGGAGCCGGCCGCGTGGCCTATGGCCCGGTCAGCGCCGCAGACGTGCCGGGGCTGTTCGACGCCGGCTTGCTGCAAGGCGGCGAGCACGCGCTGTCGCAGGGCGTCACCGAAGAGATCCCCTTCCTGAAGCAGCAGGAGCGCCTGACCTTCGCCCGCGTCGGCATCACCGATCCGCTGTCGCTGGACGACTACCGCGCGCATGAGGGCTTTGCCGGCCTGGAGCGCGCGCTGGCGATGCAGCCCGCCGAGATCGTGCAGGAGGTCACCGACTCCGGCCTGCGCGGCCGCGGCGGCGCGGCGTTCCCGACCGGCATCAAGTGGAAGACCGTGCTGGGCGCGCAGTCCGCAGTCAAGTACATCGTCTGCAATGCCGACGAGGGCGACTCGGGCACGTTCTCCGATCGCATGGTGATGGAAGACGACCCGTTCATGCTGATCGAAGGCATGACCATTGCCGCGCTTGCGGTGGGTGCGGAGCAGGGCTACATCTACTGCCGTTCCGAATACCCGCACGCGATTGCCGTGCTGGAAAGCGCGATCGGCATCGCCAACGCCGCCGGCTGGCTCGGCGACGACATCCGCGGCAGCGGCAAGCGCTTCCACCTCGAAGTGCGCAAGGGCGCCGGCGCCTATGTCTGCGGCGAGGAAACCGCGCTGCTGGAAAGCCTGGAAGGACGGCGCGGCGTGGTGCGCGCCAAGCCGCCGCTGCCGGCGCTGCAGGGGCTGTTCGGCAAGCCCACGGTGATCAACAACGTGATCTCGCTGGCCACCGTGCCGGTGATCCTGGCGCGCGGCGCGCAGTACTACCGCGACTACGGCATGGGCCGTTCGCGCGGCACGCTGCCGTTCCAGCTTGCCGGCAACATCAAGCAGGGCGGACTGGTGGAAAAGGCGTTCGGCGTGACGCTGCGCGAGCTGCTGGTCGACTACGGCGGCGGCACGCGCAGCGGCCGCGCCATCCGCGCGGTGCAGGTGGGCGGGCCGCTGGGCGCGTACCTGCCCGAGTCGCGCTTCGACGTGCCGCTGGACTATGAAGCCTATGCCGCGTTCGGCGGCGTGGTCGGCCACGGCGGCATCGTGGTGTTCGATGAAACCGTCGACATGGCAAAGCAGGCCCGCTACGCGATGGAGTTCTGCGCGATCGAATCGTGCGGCAAGTGCACCCCGTGCCGGATCGGCTCGACCCGCGGCGTCGAAGTGATGGACCGCATCATCGCCGGCGAGCAGCCGGTCAAGCACGTCGCCCTGGTGCGCGACCTGTGCGACACCATGCTCAACGGCTCGCTGTGCGCGATGGGCGGCATGACCCCGTACCCGGTGCTGTCCGCGCTGAATGAATTCCCCGAGGACTTCGGCCTCGCCTCCAACCCAGCCAAGGCCGCCTGAGCCAGGTCCAGCAGAGACACGGGAGACAAACCGCCATGAACGCCCGCAACGAGATCGATTTCGGCACGCCCGCCAGCCCATCCACCGAACTGGTCACCCTGGAGGTCGATGGCGTCAGCGTCACCGTGCCCGCCGGCACCTCGGTGATGCGCGCCGCGATGGAAGCGCAGATCGCCGTCCCCAAGCTGTGCGCCACCGACAGCCTCGAAGCCTTCGGCTCGTGCCGGCTGTGCCTGGTCGAGATCGAAGGGCGCCGCGGCTATCCGGCATCGTGCACCACGCCGGTCGAAGCCGGCATGAAGGTCAAGACACAGAGCGACAAGCTGGCCGACCTGCGCCGCGGCGTGATGGAGCTGTATATCTCCGACCACCCGCTCGATTGCCTGACCTGCCCGACCAACGGCAACTGCGAGCTGCAGGACATGGCCGGCGTGGTCGGCCTGCGTGAAGTGCGCTACAACGACGGCGGCCCGGAAGCTGCGCCGATCGCGACGCACACGCAGATGAAGAAGGACGAATCCAATCCTTACTTCACCTACGACCCCTCCAAGTGCATCGTCTGCAACCGCTGCGTGCGCGCCTGCGAGGAAACGCAGGGCACCTTCGCCCTGACCATCAGCGGCCGCGGCTTCGATTCCCGCGTTTCGCCCGGAACCAGCCAGTCGTTCATGGAATCGGACTGCGTCTCGTGCGGCGCCTGCGTGCAGGCGTGCCCGACCGCGACGCTGACCGAGACCTCGGTGATCAAGTTCGGCCAGCCCTCGCACAGCACCGTGACCACCTGTGCCTATTGCGGCGTGGGCTGTTCGTTCAAGGCCGAGATGAAGGGCAATGAAGTGGTGCGCATGGTGCCGTACAAGGACGGCAAGGCCAATGAAGGCCACGCCTGCGTCAAGGGCCGCTTTGCCTGGGGCTACGCCACGCACAAGGACCGCATCCTCAAGCCGATGATCCGCGCCAAGATCACCGATCCGTGGCGCGAGGTGTCGTGGGAAGAGGCGATCGACTATGCCGCGTCGCAGTTCAAGCGTATCCAGGCCGAGCACGGCAGGGACTCCATCGGCGGCATCGTGTCGTCGCGCTGCACCAATGAAGAGGGCTACCTGGTGCAGAAGCTGGTGCGCGCAGCCTTCGGCAACAACAACGTCGACACCTGCGCGCGCGTGTGCCATTCGCCGACCGGCTACGGCCTGAAGCAGACCCTGGGCGAATCGGCCGGCACGCAGACCTTCAAGTCGGTGGAGAAGGCCGACGTGATCATGGTGATCGGTGCCAACCCGACCGACGGCCACCCGGTCTTTGCGTCGCGCATGAAGAAGCGCCTGCGCGCCGGCGCCAGGCTGATCGTGGTCGATCCGCGCCGCATCGACCTGGTCGACTCCCCGCATATCCGTGCCGACTATCACCTGCAACTGCGCCCGGGCACCAACGTGGCGCTGGTGACCTCGCTGGCCCACGTGATCGTCACCGAAGGCCTGCTCAACGAAGCTTTCATCGCCGAGCGCTGCGAGGACCGCGCCTTCCAGCAATGGCGCGATTTCGTCTCGCTGCCGGAGAACTCGCCGGAGGCGATGGAAAGCGTGACCGGCATTCCGGCGGAACAGCTGCGCGGTGCCGCACGCCTGTATGCCACCGGCGGCAACGCTGCGATCTACTACGGCCTGGGCGTGACCGAGCATGCGCAAGGCTCCACCACCGTGATGGGCATTGCCAACCTCGCCATGGCCACCGGTAATATCGGCCGCGAAGGCGTGGGTGTGAACCCGCTGCGCGGCCAGAACAATGTGCAGGGCTCGTGCGACATCGGTTCGTTCCCGCATGAGCTGCCGGGCTATCGCCACGTGTCGGACTCGACCACGCGCGGTCTGTTCGAAGCCGCGTGGAATGTCGAGATCAGCCCCGAGCCGGGCCTGCGCATCCCCAATATGTTTGAAGCCGCGCTGGCCGGCAGCTTCAAGGGCCTCTACTGCCAGGGCGAGGACATTGTCCAGTCCGACCCGAACACGCAGCACGTGTCCGAGGCGCTGTCATCGATGGAATGCATCGTGGTGCAGGACATCTTCCTGAACGAGACCGCCAAGTACGCGCACGTGTTCCTGCCGGGCTCGTCCTTCCTGGAAAAGGACGGCACCTTCACCAACGCCGAGCGCCGCATCTCGCGCGTGCGCAAGGTGATGCCGCCCAAGGCGCGCTATGCCGACTGGGAAGCCACCATCCTGCTGGCCAATGCGCTGGGCTACCCGATGGACTACAGGCATCCGTCGGAGATCATGGACGAGATCGCGCGCCTGACGCCGACCTTCGCCGGTGTCAGCTACAAGCGCCTGGACCAGCTCGGCAGCATCCAGTGGCCGTGCAACGCCGACGCGCCGGAAGGCACGCCGACCATGCATATCGACACCTTCGTGCGCGGCAAGGGCAAGTTCATCATCACCAAGTACGTGCCCACCACCGAGAAGATCACGCGCGCCTTCCCGCTGATCCTGACCACCGGCCGCATCCTGTCGCAATACAACGTCGGCGCGCAGACGCGCCGTACCGACAACGTCTACTGGCATGCCGAGGACCGGCTCGAGATCCATCCGCACGATGCCGAGGAGCGCGGCATCAAGGACGGCGACTGGGTCGGGGTGCAGAGCCGTGCCGGCGACACGGTGCTGCGCGCGATCGTCAGCGAGCGCATGCAGCCGGGCGTGGTCTACACCACCTTCCACTTCCCGGAATCCGGCGCCAACGTGATCACCACCGACAACTCCGACTGGGCCACCAACTGCCCGGAGTACAAGGTGACCGCGGTGCAGGTGCTGCCGGTGGCGCAGCCGTCGGCGTGGCAGCGGGAGTACCAGGAGTTCAACGCCCAGCAGCTGCAACTGCTGGAAGCCGCCAGCGCCGACCCGGCGCAGGCCGTACGCTGAGCGGAGGGCCGTACCATGATGCGCTGCATGCAGTCACCGGAGGTGCATCCGGCCGCGGCCAGAGACGCCGAGCCGCCCACTCACAGCACCTTCGCCGTCAGCCGCTGGCGCCGCGGCGAGCTGATGCTGAGCCCCGATGAAGTGGCCGAGGAAGTGCCGGTCGCGCTGGTGTACAACGGCATCTCGCACGCGGTGATGCTGGCGACGCCGGCCGACCTGGAGGACTTCGCACTCGGCTTCAGCCTGAGCGAAGGCATCGTTACCCGTGCCAGCGACGTCTATGACATCGAGATCGACACGCGCGAGCACGGCATCGCCGTGCAGCTGGAGATCGCATCGGAAGCCTTCATGCGGCTCAAGGACCGCCGCCGCTCGCTGGCCGGGCGCACCGGCTGCGGGCTGTGCGGCACCGAATCGCTGGAACAGGTGATGCGCCTGCCGGCACCGGTGCGCAGCGATGCCAGCTTCCATACCGACGTGATCCAGGCCGCGTTCGTGCAACTGCAACTGCGGCAGGATCTGCAGCAACACACGGGTGCGACGCACGCTGCCGCATGGCTGCGTGCCGATGGCCATGTATCACTGGTGCGTGAAGACGTGGGCCGCCACAACGCGCTGGACAAGCTGGCGGGCGCGCTCGCCAGCAGCGGCGAGGACATCTCCAGCGGCGCGGTGCTGGTGACCAGCCGCGCCAGCTATGAAATGGTGCTGAAGACCGCCGCCATCGGCGCCGGCGTGCTCGCCGCAGTGTCCGCACCGACGGCGCTGGCCGTGCGGCTTGCCGAACAAGCCAGCATCACCCTGGCCGGCTTCGTGCGCGCCGGCGCGCACGTGGTCTATGCCCATCCCCAACGCCTGCAGCACGAAGCGAGCCTGGCATGAAGATCGACAACCTCATCACCATGGCCAACCAGATCGGCAGCTTCTTCGAGGCCATGCCGGATCGGGAAGAGGCCGTCTCTGATATTGCAGGGCATATCAAGCGGTTTTGGGAGCCGCGCATGCGCAAGGCCTTGCTGGGGCATGTGGATGCCGAGGCAGGGAGCGGGCTGCTGGACATCGTGCGCGAGGCGCTGGGGCGGCATCGGGCGATGCTGGAGTAGCTTGCAGGCCGGTTGCCGCTATGTGTCCTGCGCCCAGCGCTCCACCAGATCCGCAGGGATCGCCTGGAACACTTCATCGAAGCGCTTGCCGGTCAGCCGCTCGGCTTGCCTGAGCAGCAGTGCCACCGGGCTGCTGGGTTCGTGGAACTCGAACCATTGACGCGCGGTGCGGATGGCGGCCAGGGTGGCATCGCGATCCCGCGGTTTGCAGGCGCCTGAGTGCACGGCGGTTGCGGCAGGGGAAAGACCGCCGGCAGCATCGCCGCATGAAGGAGAAGCGACTGGCGCGGCGGTGGATGCGGCGACCGGCGGTGCCGGGGCGGTCGCGACAGTGCTCGTCATCATGCCAAGCAGCTTGAGCAGAGGGCTCAAGTCGGGGCTGTCCTGCCGGAGGTTGGCTTTTGCCCAACCGTCAATGGCCGCTGCCTGGCCTGCGGCCTCGTCGAGTGCCGTGAGGGCGGGGCTGTTCTGCTGGCGCAGATCCTGCATTTGCTGCCGCACCGATTCCGGCGCCAGGGCGTCCGCGGGCCGCGGCACGCCGAGCGAGCGCTCGACATCCCGGATCTGCAGCCGGAGCGCCGCGTTGCCTGTGATCGTCAACTCCCGCACGTCCCGCATCAGCCCCTCCGGGTCGGTCAGCGCGGCGAGCGCATTGGCGCGCATCGCGGGATCGGTTTCGCCATCGACGCATAACTGCGGATGGATGGCATCGGGCCATTTTGCCAGCAGCCGCGCCATGGCCGCGAGTCCGTCGCGCAGGCCGCTTGCCTGGCCTAGCCGGGTACGGCAGCGCAGCAGCAGCGCCAGGATGCGGATGTCGCGCGTGCGCAGCAGCAGGCGCCGGCAGTCGCGCTCCAGATCCGCCCAGTTGATGGCCTCGGGCTCGCTGACGAAGTTGCCGTACTGCGCGTCGGGCTTCGGCGCCGCCTTGGCCAGCAGCACGACGAACTCAGGGTCGTACTCCAGGTCGTCACCGCATGGCCTGTCGGGTGCGACAGGTTCCAGCAGTTCCGGGAAGGGAAAGTCAGGTCTTGGCACCGGTACGGCCTTGGCTTTGGCATTCATGGTCAGTGTGTTGCATAGTGTTCGGGCTCGAACACCATGCCGGTGATGGCGCGGCTTCGATCCGGTTCGCTCAGCCATGTGGACCAGCCCAGGCGTTCCTGCGAGCCCAGGATGGCAGGCGGCGCCGAGTCCGGGATCACCTGCAGCTCGGCTTCCCAGACGAACTCGAAGCCGACGAAGGCGCGCACCCATTCGATGAGCGTCGGAAGGTCCCTGCCGTTCGGCGTGAAGTTCAAGTATTGCTGCAACCCGAGCGGGCCGATCACCAGGCGGAACTTGTGTTGGCGGTCCGGCACCATTTCGCCAAGCATGGCGCCTTGCCCCATGACGCCTGGGGCGCCCGGGTGTCCCAGGCGGCTGCGCTCGGCCGGATCGACGGCGATCCAGTGCAATACATACTCTTCAAGCCTGACGGGCACACCAAAGAAGTGAGAAAGCGTGGCCGCGATGCCGTCGGGATCGCGCGCTTCGCGCACCTGGTGCGCACTCGCAGCGAGCCGGGCGTGCGGCGGCAGGGTGCTGTGCGCGATTTCGTCGGCTTCATTGCCCGCCAGCCAGCCGACATAGCGGGAGAACACCTCGCAGTCGCGCCGATCGAGGCCCGCGGTGGCTTGGGCGCTTGCCCACGCGCGGTAGAACTGCGTGAAGGCGCGATGGTGGAAAAGATCCAGGAAGTCGGCGGTGGTGTTGTCCCGGTGTGCTTCGCTACGCTCGCGTACAACTTCCGTCAGGTGAATCGGCAGCGCCCCGTTCGGCCCCAGCATACCCAAGCCAAACAATTGCACCTTGAGCCGGCCGGCCAGCGGCTGCACCTGCGCGATCTCCCGGGGCGCGAAGGTGAGCGCGGCCTGCTGGCCAGCCCGGAAAGGCTCGTCGCGTGGCCGGCTTGCCTGCCCGATCGGGGGCAAGTCAGGGTGCCGGGCGGACAGATGCCGCAGGAGCCCCAGGAAGCTCAGCTTCCACGGCGCCTGGCCGGCATAGTTTCCGGGCGCGGCCGTCGCCGCCGGCGAGGGCGGCACATTGTCGTCGTTGCCTTTGAACATGGCTACACGGCGCTGCGGCCGCCCATGCGCACGGGCCAACGATGCACCAGGCCGCGTTGCATGGAGTGCAGTTCGGTTTGCGTGAAGACATTGACCGAGACGTGGCGCGCCAGGAAATGCTCCAGCACCACGCCGAACAGGTATGGGCTGATGCCGGAGAAGCCGCCTTCGTCCACCGTGAGCTGGCACTGGATGCCGCGGCCGTAGATCAAGGGCCCGTTGCCTGGCAGCCGGCGCATGACTGGCTTCACGTTCGCGCCGATCAGGCTCTGGATTTGCCCCTGGTGCGCGAGGTCGTCGTTCGCCACGAAATGCCGCAGCATGTCACGCAGGCCCTGGCCGCCTGAGCGATGCTCCAGGTCGGTCAGCGACAAGTAGTTGA
This sequence comes from Cupriavidus sp. FW305-26, assembly GCF_058787975.1. Lineage (NCBI taxonomy): Bacteria > Pseudomonadati > Pseudomonadota > Betaproteobacteria > Burkholderiales > Burkholderiaceae > Cupriavidus > Cupriavidus sp. FW305-26. The sequence continues at coordinate 9,769 of NZ_JBYTAH010000044.1, read as the reverse complement.
AGCCCAGCAGCCGTATCAGGCGCCAGGCCATTTCTCCGTCCGCATAGGGCGGCCGTGGTGCCGACGGCGCGCGGATCAGGCCGATCCCGTCCACGGGGATGGAAGCTGCCGGGGTCAGGTCGTGCCGGCCATTGCGCGGTACCAGATTGGGCAGATCGCGATTTGTAACCAGCGATTCCACTGACAGGTAGCGCAAGGCGTCCGGGTAGGGAGCTTCGTTCTGGTCCACCAGCGACACGAACAGCTCGGTGCCGACGTATGCCGTGCGTGTGCCGTACTTGCGAGCCTGCTCAGAGATCAGCCGACGCTCGCGCCGCAGGGAAAAGTAGCGGCCGTGGTTGCCTTCATCACTATTCAGGGTGGTAAAGAGCGGCTGGAAGTCGATGCCTGCGCTGTGCTCGGACCTTTGTGCGCAGAGCTGCCTGACGGTGTGGATTTCGTAGTCAAGCGGATGCTGCCGGTCGGCGACCAGGTGAAACTCGGCGCGGCCCGGCGTGACCTCGATGCGATCGGTGCGCTTTGGAAACAGATTGACCACCGGTGTGCAAAACAGCGCGAACTGTTCGCGGTCGACCTTGCTGGTCAGATCCCGGGGCGGCTTTGACAGCAGCACGACGATCTCGGCTTCCTTGCCGCGGATCCGGCTCAGGCCCTGAGCGAGCTTGTTGAGGCCGAAGAAATAGAAGCGCTGTGGGCAAGCGAAGTACTCATGCAACAGGTTGTGCCCGTGGAAGCTGTTCCACTGCAAAGGCAGCGCGCCTTCGCCCGGTCCCATTCCCACGTAACTGACAGCATCCTGCGCCACTGCGCAGGGGCGCTCGCTCATGGCCCCGGGGTGTCCGATCAGCGTCGCCACACCGGCGCTGTGCAACAGTTCGAACAGTTGTGAGGCGATCAGGTCATCGCCGCGCAGATAGACCGGCAGGTGGTCCAGGCCGGGCAGCTGGTCGAAGGTCGCGCCTCGCGTACAGCGCAGGCGCAACCGCAGTGCACCCTGTACTGTCACATGGGCGGGCACATAGCGCTCCGGCCCCCTGACATCGGGCGGAATGCCAGTGAGCCGCGCTTCGGTGATCTCAACCGGCCACAGTGTCAACGGCTGCGTGGTCCTGAACTGGCAGGCCGTCTTCTCTCCAGGCGCCGCCGCCGCGTTGACCTCCGTGCCGCGCGGAACCTCCACGCCATGCGCAAAATCGCCCTCGTTCTGGCTGGGTCGGAACTGCGCGACCGCAATCGATGGCGTCGGCGCCACATAGTTGGGGTAGATCACCTCCAGCAGCCGCTGGGTGAAGCGTGGGAACTCTGCGTCCAGCTTGATCTCGGTACGCGCTGACAGGAAGCAGAACGCCTCGATCAGGCGCTCGACGTAGGGGTCGGCCACCTCGATGCCCTGCATGCCCAGCCGTTTCGCGACCTTCGGGTGCTGTTTGGCGAATTCCCCGGCCAGCTCGCGCATATAGACGAGCTCGCGATTGTAGTAATCGAGCAGTTGCGGATCCATGGTGTCAGCTGGCGTGGATCGATTGGACACTCATCCGGCTGGTTTCCAGGTCGAGCGAGCTTTGGGCAGTGAACGCCATCGGATACGGGTTCATATGGATCAGGCCTTTGATCTCGAACACCAGGGTGTTATAGCGTTGTGGCGCATCTTCTTTCAGTAGCGGCTTCACTTCCAGCGAGCCGGGGATGAGCCGGGGTTCGAAGTCCAGGATCGCACGCCTGACGATGGTGACGATATCGCTCCACTTGTGTTCGGCCAGATAACTGCCGGCGACCGGGGACACGCCGTAGTTGATGGTCGATGCGGCAGCAGCGGGATAGCGCTTGCGATCGATTTCATCCTCGCGATTGGTGGTGTTGAGCAGATAGGTGAGGTCGCGTTGGATGATCTCGCGCATCTGGGCACGCGTGACGGTGTATTCGTCCGCGCTTTCCGTCTGGCGCTGGGGCGCGTCGTCGCGCAGCCGGTCCAGCAACGTCGGCAGCAGTTGCGAATTCGGGCGGCGCGGCGGGCGGTGTTCAGCCATGCTCCGCGTCCAGGGTGAGCGTTGTCACATCCAGCATGGCGACATCTCCCGTGTCTGTCATCCAGGTCTTCTGGCCGAAACCGATGACACCTGTCTCACCCGCTTCACTCCAGCTGGTTTCGCGAGCCAGCCGAATCCCGTCGCTGCCTTGTTCGGAGCCTGGGTAGCGCACCGGCAGGAAGCCACGGCTGACCACGCCGTCGGCGAGTGTCACCGTGGCCGGGCGCCATAACAGATCCAGCAACCCGGACGCCTTGCCCAACTCGATCTTGCGCATCTGCGCAAAGGGCAGCCAGGCGTAGCGCCCCGCGGTCACGATCTCGCAGGTCGGTCCCAGCCGTGTGTCTGTGTCGGTAATCCAGGCAAAGCGCACGCCGTCGTGCGCGCCGGCTGAGGCTGGCACCTGCGACAGGGCCAGGTGCCGGCTGGCGTCCGCGGCTGAGCATTCGCCGGCCTTGTTTTCCGCCAGAGCCGTGTGGAGCTTTGCCACCCACGCCGGGGCCGGCAGCAGCGAGCCGGGGGTGCGCTGGCCGGCGAATACCTCGCCACGAAACACCTCCGCACGGATCAGGTCGCGGTACACATGCGCGGTTTGCGCGAAGCCGGGCGCAAGCTGCGTGGCGACCTGCAATTGCTTGAGGGCCCTGGACCAGTCACCGACCACGCAGAGCCACTGGAATAGCTGCCAACGGAAAGCGAAAGAGCCAGGTTCCTCGCGGACCTGCGCCTCCGTCTGGGCCAGCGCGCCTTTGACCGAGCCGCTTCGGCGAAGGATTGATGACAGCCCCGTGCCGGGTGCCTGACGAGGGGTGTGCGCTTCAAGCGTCATGGCCAGGATCAGGCGGCAGCGCCGGCGCGGGACGGTAGGCGCTGTCCATCGACACCAGATGGTGTTCGCGACGGGTAAGCAGGGCCGTGACATCGCGGCGCCGCGTGGGCGCAATGTCGCCAGCGAACAGCCACAGCACGTCCGGCGCAGCCGGGGTTGAAAAGAGTTCGTGCTCTTCCAGGGATTCCCGGGAGCCGATCAGCGAATCAATATGGCCTGCCGTGTCCAGCATGTCCATCAAGCTATCGGCATGGTTCGCTTCGCGCGCGAGCGTTTGCAGCGGCTTCGGTTCGCCCTCCGCCGGGATCGGAGCTGTCGACGCTGCATTGGAGCTGGCATGTGCACTGACGTAGTTCGGGTCCCTTAGCGCCGCCTCGGCCTCGCGTTTGAGCTGATCGAGCACGTCGGCCGGCTCAGGGCCAGCCGCCGCCGTTGTCCCCGCACCACCGGCTGGCTTCACCAGCGAGAACGGATCGGCACCGTCTGGCTGCGTCCCGCCGAGCGCATCCCAAGGCCAGGGCGCATTGCTGTCGCCATCGAGTCTGGCGTTGACGGCGTGGATTTCCGCAGTGCGGTTCTGCCAGTCGCTCATAGCCCGGCCACCTGAGGTTATTGGTTTTCGAAAGCGTCTGATGATAATCGCAAATCCTGGCGTAACGAAATTCTAAATGGAATGGAATTTTCCTATTTAATATCCGGAAAATCAGAATTAAAAAGTGATCATAGAGATTTAAGGGTGATCCTATGGACATTGGATAAAAATGATGTATATCTCGGATGGATTGTCAAAAATTGTAATATTCCATGGGGACACGGTGTTGGGTCATTGTCGGCCAGAAGAAAACGTGATAACCGCGCGATGGAGTGAATAAAGTACATAAAATCAATGGGTTATATCGATTTTGGGTGCCGATGCGCCAGAGGCCTGGTCGCGGACGAGACATTTGCTAGCGTATTGTTTTGGTCATATCCTAAAAAAGCCAAATAACAAAATCTCCGTGCAATGGTAGTCCTCTTATCCAAGGGGCGAACGGCAAAGGAATCGAATGGATATTTCGCGTCAGGCCTTATTTGGCCGACTCAATCTCACGCTATTCAAGGCGATCGAAAGCGCGACGGCCTTTTGCAAGCTCCGCGGCAACCCGTACGTGGAGCTTGTGCATTGGCTCCACCAACTGCTGCAAGCCCCGGATGGCGACCTGCAGCGGATGCTGCGCCATGCCGGCGCCGACCTGTCCGTGCTTGAAGCCGACCTGACCCGCGCGCTGGCCGCGTTGCCTGCCGGCGCCACCTCGATCAGTGACTTTTCGTTCCAGCTTGAGTCGGCGATCGAGCGAGCGTGGGTCTATGCGACGCTTGCTTTTTCCGATGACCACGTGCGCGGCGCTTATCTGCTCGCTGCGCTGCTCAAGACGCCGGAGTTGCGCCGTACGGTGCTGGGCATCTCAAGCCAGTTCGCGAAGGTGCGGCCCGATGACCTGGTGGAAATGGCACCGGCGCTCATCGCGCAATCGCCTGAGAGCCGTGAAGCGGCTTATGACGGCAGTGGCCTGGCGCCGGCCACACCGGGTGAAGCCAGTGGCGCGACGGCACCTGCCAGTGCCGGCAAGCCCGCCCTGGGCAGGTACTGCCGCGACCTGACCGAGGAGGCACGCGCGGGCCGGCTGGATCCGGTGATCGGTCGCGAGCATGAGATCCGCACCATGACGGACATCCTGCTGCGCCGCCGTCAGAACAATCCGCTCCTGACCGGAGAGGCGGGTGTCGGCAAGACCGCCGTCATCGAGGGGCTGGCACAGGCCATTGCCGCGGGTGAGGTGCCGCCCAGCCTGAAGGACATCAGGCTGCTGAGCCTCGACGTGGGTGCGCTGCTGGCGGGCGCCAGCATGAAAGGCGAGTTCGAAGCGCGGTTGAAGGGCGTGCTTGAGGAAGCTGCCAAATCCCCGACGCCCGTGATCCTGTTCGTCGATGAGGTCCACACACTGGTTGGCGCCGGTGGCCAGGCCGGCACCGGCGATGCCGCGAACCTGCTCAAGCCGGCGCTGGCGCGTGGGACACTGCGCACGATCGGCGCCACCACCTGGAGCGAATACAAGCGCCACATCGAGAAGGACCCGGCGCTCACCCGCCGCTTCCAGGTCCTGCAGGTCATGGAACCGGACGAAGCCAGGGCGGTTGCCATGGTGCGGGGTCTGGTCCGGACGTTCGAGGCGCATCACCAGGTACTGATCCGCGACGAGGGGGTGCGCGCCGCCGTCAGGCTATCGCATCGCTTTATCCCGTCGCGGCAGTTGCCCGACAAGGCGATCAGCCTGCTCGACACCGCTTGTGCGCGCGTAGCCCTGTCATTGCATGCGCCCCCGGCAGAAGTCGAACATCTGCGCCACGAACTCGCCGCGGCCGACGCCGAGTGCGCACTATTGGCCCGGGAAGCCGGCTTTGGCCGGCCGGACGCTGCGCGGATTGCGCTCGCACGGGCTCGGCGCGAGCAGTTCGAAGCCGACCTGGCTTTGGCCTCGGCGCGCTGGGACCGGGTGCGCGGTCTGGCGACCGACCTGGTCGCCCGCCGATACGCACTGGTGCAGTCCGCGTCGGATGAATCGACCGTGGCCGCGCCGGCGCGACGAACCCTGGATGAGCTCGAGGGCCATCTTCATGCCGCGCAAGCGGATGCGCCGCTTGTGTACACGGAAGTGGATGAACGCGTGGTCGCCGCAATCGTCGCCGACTGGACCGGTATCCCGGTTGGGCGCATGGTCGCGGACGAGGTGGCAACCGTGATGCAGCTGCCGCAGACACTTGGCGAACGCGTGATCGGGCAAGGCCATGCGCTGATCCAGCTCGGGGAGCGCATCACGACCGCCCGTGCACAACTGACTGACCCCAACAAGCCGGTCGGAGTCTTCCTGCTGGCAGGCCCGTCGGGCGTTGGCAAGACCGAGACTGCGCTGGCGTTGGCCGACGCCCTGTACGGCGGTGAGCAAAACCTCATCACCATCAACCTCTCGGAATTCCAGGAGCCGCATACCGTCTCGACGCTCAAGGGCGCGCCGCCGGGTTATGTCGGCTACGGCGAAGGGGGCGTACTGACCGAAGCGGTGCGCCGCCGGCCCTACAGCGTGGTGTTGCTCGACGAGGTCGAGAAGGCCCATGCCGATATCCACGAAGTCTTCTACCAGGTCTTCGACAAGGGCTACATGGAGGATGGCGAGGGGCGCCATATCGACTTCAGGAACACCATCCTGCTGCTCACCAGCAATGCCGGCTCCGATCTGCTGGCGAATCTCTGTGAAGACCCGGCGCTGATGCCGGAGCCCGCTGCACTGCGCGACGCGCTGATGCCCGAGCTGCGCAAGGTGTTCCCGGCGGCGTTCCTCGGGCGGCTGGTAGTCGTGCCATATCTGCCGCTGGCGGCTGAAAACCTGGGCCGCATCGTGCGCCTGCATCTCGATCGCGTGGCGGTGCGCATGCAGCATCAGCACGGCATTGTGCTGACTTACGACGACCCGGTGGTCGAGTTCATCGTGGCGCGCTGTCCGGTCGGCGAGACCGGCGCCCGGCAGCTGATCGGCTTCATTGAGCAGGTCATCCAGCCGCAACTGGCGCGCCTGTGGCTGTTGGCCCTGTCCGAGAAGCGCGAGCTCGCCGTGATCGCGATCCGCGTCGCCGACAGCGCGCCTGCCGGGCTCGCCTACCACACCGAATACCGCGCTGGCCACGATGCCGTTGTGCCGGAGTGTCCCGAGGCCGGCTCGGCTTGACGCCGACCGGCATGTCCATGTAACCCGCAGGGGAGATCCATGTCTGTTGTGAACAGTTCGCAGAAATTCATCGCGCGCAACCGCGCGCCGCGCGTGCAGATCGAGTACGACGTCGAAGTCTATGGCTCGGAGAAACGTATCGAGCTGCCCTTCGTGATGGGCGTGCTGGCCGACCTGTCGGGCAGGCCGGCCGAGCCGCTGCCGGCGGTTGCCGATCGCAAGTTTCTTGAGATCGATATCGACAACTTCGACGAGCGCATGAAGGCCATGAAGCCGCGCGTGGCGTTTGCGGTGCCCAACACGCTGTCCGGCGACGGCCAGCTCATGGTCGACATGACATTCGAGAGCATCGAGGATTTCTCGCCCGCGGCGGTAGCCGGCAAGGTCGATGCGCTCAGGCAATTGCTCGAAGCCCGCACCCAGCTCGCCAACCTGCAGACCTACATGGATGGCAAGTCCGGCGCCGAATCGCTGATCAACCAGTTGCTGCAGGATCCCGCGCTGCTGCAGTCGCTTGCCAAGGCGCCCAAGCCCAGGGCCGGCGACGACGAACCTCAGTCGCCGCAGTCCTGAATGGATCGGCTACTTGCCTTCCTGAACCACCTCATCAAGCAAGGATTCCATGGCCACCGCCCAACCAGCACAACAGCAAGCGCTCGCGAGCGCTGACCATTCCGACTTCGCCGCGCTGATCAGCCGCGAATTCTCGCCCAAGACCGAACAGGCCCGCGAGGCCGTCGACCTCGCCGTCAAGACCCTGGCCGAGCAGGCGCTCGCCAGCTCGTTCACCATGAGCGATGATGCCTACAAGAGCATCGAAGCCATCATCGGCGCCATCGACAAGAAGCTCTCCGAGCAGATCAACCTGATCCTGCACCATGAGGACTTCCAGAAGCTGGAGTCCGCCTGGCGCGGCCTGCACCACCTGGTCTCAAACACCGAAACCGACGACAAGCTGCGCATCCGCGTGATGGATGTGTCCAAGGAAGAGCTGCGCCGGACCCTGCGCCGCTACAAGGGCATCGGCTGGGACCAAAGCCCGTTCTTCAAGCGCATCTATGAAGAAGAGTACGGCCAGCTTGGTGGTGAACCCTACGGCTGCCTGGTAGCCGACTACTACTTCGATCACACACCGCCCGACGTCGAACTCCTTGGCTCGCTTGCCAAGATCTCGGCAGCGGCTCACGCCCCGTTCATTGCAGGCGCCTCGCCGTCGGTGCTGCAGATGGATTCGTGGCAGGAACTCGCCAATCCGCGCGATCTGTCCAAGATATTCCAGAACCTGGAATACGCGCCGTGGAACAGCCTGCGCAACTCGGAAGATGCCCGCTATGTCGGCCTCGCCATGCCGCGTTTCCTGTCGCGCCTTCCCTACGGCATCAAGACCAATCCGGTCGATGAATTTGACTTCGAGGAAGACACCGACGGTGCGGATCACCGCAAGTACGTGTGGAGCAATGCCGCCTACGCCATGGCGGTCAACATCAACCGATCGTTCAAGCTCTATGGCTGGTGCACGCTGATCCGCGGCGTCGAAAGCGGCGGCGTGGTCGAGAACCTGCCGTGCCACACCTTCCCGACCGACGATGGCGGCATTGACATAAAGTGCCCGACCGAAATCGCCATCTCGGACCGCCGTGAAGCCGAACTGTCGAAGAACGGCTTTATCTCGCTGGTGCACCGCAAGAACACCGACTACGCAGCTTTTATCGGTGCCCAGTCGATGCAGAAGCCAGCCGAGTACTACGACGCTGATGCGACCGCCAATGCCAACCTCTCGGCACGCCTGCCGTACCTGTTCGCCTGCTCGCGCTTTGCCCATTACCTGAAGTGCATCGTGCGCGACAAGATCGGCGCCTTCAAGGAACGCGAGGACATGCAGCGCTGGCTCAACGAATGGATCATGAATTACGTTGATGCCGACCCGGCCAACTCGTCGCAGGAGACCAAGGCACGCCGACCGCTGGCTGCAGCGGAGGTGGTCGTCGAGGAACTGGAAGGCAACCCCGGCTACTACAGCGCCAAGTTCTTCCTGCGTCCGCACTTCCAGCTCGAGGGCCTGACCGTTTCGCTGCGGCTGGTGGCGCGCCTGCCGTCGGTCAAGGACGCCGCCTGAGCGTCGCTCAGGCGTTGAAACGTACCGGTAGTTCCACGCCGAGGTATCGCGCCCCTGACCTGATTGGGGCGCGGCCCTGGCTGTGGCTCTTGTCTGCAGTACCTGTCTTAACGTCAAGGAGTTTTGCAATGGCACAGGACATTTTCCTGAAGATCAATGGCATCGATGGCGAGTCGCAGGATTCGTCGCACAAGAACGAAGTCGAAGTGCTGGCCTGGGACTGGAGCATCGAGCAGCAGTCCACCATGCACGCGGGCAGCGGCGGCGGCGCCGGCAAGGCGACCGTGTCGGACCTGTTCTTCGAGCACTTCATCGACCGCGCCTCGCCCAACCTGATGAAGTACTGCCTGACCGGCAAGCACATCAACGAGGCCGTGCTGGTGGTGCGCAAGGCCGGCGGCAATCCGCTCGAATACCTGAAGCTCACCATGACCGACGTGATCGTCACCAAGGTGAGCCCCAAGGGCTCGGTGGATGACGAAGTGCGCATGCGCGAGAAGGTGGCGCTGTCGTTCTCCAGGGTGAAGCAGGAGTATGTGGTGCAGAACGCCCAGGGCGGCAGCGGTGGTGCTGTGACCGCGGGCTACGACATCAAGGGCAATAAGGAAGCCTGACTGTCATGGTTGGCCTCGCCGGCTACCAGTGTTGAAGCTGGCGAGGCCAAGGAGTCTGGCACCGACCGAATGCGGAATCCATGCGGACGACAACGGCCCGACTCTGAGGGCCGTTAAAGAGATGACCTCATGAGTGCGCTAAACAATCTGAAAAACCTGGCCGTTGGGCGGAATCGCACCGTCAGCGTCTCCAGCGCGGCGATTCCCGACCTGTTGGGGCAGCCCCAGCTGGAGTTCGTGAAGCTCTCAGGTCATGAGGGATTGAGCGAACTCTTCACCTACAAGGTAGACCTGCGCGCGGTCTCGCCTGCCGCGGAACAGTATCTTGCCGAGGCCGATCCCGATGCGATGATCGGCCGCGAGATGACCGTCACCATCGAGCTCGATGGCATGGGCACCGGCCTGCTGGGTGGGGTGGGGGC
>NZ_JBYTAH010000043.1:0-65542 GCF_058787975.1 Cupriavidus sp. FW305-26 | reverse complement strand
CCCGTCTCCCCCGCCCCCTCCGCAAGCTGCGATACCCAGGCAGCAGGCGATGAAGAATCGGCAAAGCGAGGATCGAAGTGCTTCGGACATGGCGCGCTCCTGTCACGGCTCGGGCACAGCCTGCCATGCAAGAACCGATCCACGGCCCTGGCACAAGTCCCGCCGGGCCTTTCCGGCGGCTGGCGTGCCTCGCCCTTGTAAAAGATACCTCATGCGCGCGGCATCGGCGATGCATGCGGGCTTGTCCGTCTGGGACTTCGAGCGCCGTGGCCGTCAGTTGAAGGTGCGCGACGACGGCCAGGCCGTTTTCAACAGCACGCCCCATATCGTGATGGCCGCGCTTGAGGGGCTGGGCGTCGCCTTCCTCCCGGAAGAGGAATTTGCACCCCACATCGAGGAAGGTCGGCTGGTACGCGTGCTGGAAGACTGGTGCCCTCCGTTTGCGGGCTACCACCTGTACTACCCCAGCCGCCAGGCATCGCCAGCCTTTTCGCTGGTGGTGAATGCACTTCGCGTTGGTGGGTCGGCCCGCCGCTAGGGTGGTCAGGGCGGTGTCAGCCGCATCGTTGATATCACCGTGAAGACGCCCTCCTTCCTCAACCGCAGCAGCGGAATCCGACGAAGAGGTCGCTGCGGTGCGGCAGGTAGAAGTTCCGGTAGCGAGGATGCTGCATGCGGGCATGGGTGGCGAACGATCCGCCGCGAACCGAGCGATGCGTGTGAAACCAGGGGGCGGAATATTCCTGGTAGGGATCGGGCGAGAACCCTGCATAGGGCACGAAAGGATCAGCCGTCCATTCCCACACGGCGCTACCCCAGCGGATCAGGTCATGCGTTGCCGCATACTCCCATTCGGCTTCCGTGGGCAAGCGCTTGCCGGCCCAGCGGCAATAGGCTTCCGCCTCGTGGGCATTGATATGACACACCGGCTGTTCGGGCGGCAGCGGCACCCACTGCCCGAACCAGCGCAACGCCCATTGCCCCGCGGTGCCGCCGGCTGTCCGGCGCCAGCGCACCGGATGCGCCAGCCTGCTCTGTTGCAGCCATGCGCGTCCGTCGTCTGACCACCATTGATGGTCGCGGTAGCCGCCGGCGGCCACGAATTCCGCAAATGCGGCATTGCTGACGCAAGTGCGATCGATGTGGAAAGGGGCGATGTGGACCGGGTGGGACCACTTCTCGTTGTCGAAGACGAACCCGTCGCCCCCGATGGGCGACCCCATTGCGAACGTGTCGCCGCCTGCGGCTGCCGAGCCGGCGCCCGGCGCAATGGAAGGCATGCCGAGCGGGGCATGCAGCGGATAATCGAGCGTCTGGCGCATATAGGTCAGCGCCTCCGCATGCATGTCTTCGTGGAACAAGGCGAGCCGGAAGAAATAGAGCGCAGCGTCGGTATCGTCCGACGTGGCGAGCCTGCCGCGAACGTGCTCCAGCACGGCGGCTGCGTAGTCGCGAATCTCGGAGAGCCGGGGCAGCGCAAGATGCCATCGGTCCCGGTGGGCGACGCGCATGGAATCGAAGAGGCGGTCGGCGTCCGGCAGCATGGACGGGAGGCTGGCCACCCAGCAGCCGTCCTCGCCGGCACGTGGCTCCCGCAGCACCCATTGCTCCGTGAACCAGGCGATATGGGCATACTCCCACAAGGGCGGATTGATTCCCGCGTCATAAGGAACCTGCCATTGGGACGGCGACAGCTCCTCAAGCACGGCCCAGGTGCGCCGGTGCGCATCGGCAAACGCCGCATCCAGCTCGAACTTGTTTATCCTTCTTGCTGCCGCCCCCTCAGAACCTGTCATCATGCGTCCTCCCAAGGCCACCGTCGCGATTATCAGTCCAGCGCTGCGCAAAGCCAACAATGGCAACTGGCAAACCGCCAATCGCTGGGCCCGGTTCCTGCAGGGGGACTACGATGTCACGCTGGCCGCTGAATGGTCGACGGCCAGCCAGGGCGGCGCCCTGCCCGACTGCCTGATCGCCCTGCACGCCCGGCGCTCGGCCGAGTCCATCGCCAGGTTTGCCGAGGCTTGTCCGGATCGTCCGCTGATCGTCGTGCTGACCGGCACCGATCTGTACCGCGACATCCGCACCGATGCATCGGCCCAGCGCTCGCTCGAACTCGCCACCCACCTGGTGGTGCTGCAGGACGAAGGGTTGGCCGAACTGGCGGCCGCGCATCGCGCCCGGTGCCGGGTGATCTACCAGTCTGCCCCGGCATGCGCGCCCGCGGCGCCCCGCCAGAATCACTTCGACGTCGTGCTGGTCGGCCACATGCGGGCGGAAAAAGACCCGCTGACGCCCATGCGCGCGCTCTCGCTGCTTCCCGACGATTCGCGCGTGCGCCTGATCCACATCGGCGGCGCGCTGGATGACGCCTATCGGCAGGAGGCCCTGGCGCTGGAAGCACGAGCCTGGCCCGGCGTGCGGCGCTATGTCTGGCTCGGAAACCTGCCCCATGACGAAACCCTGCAGCACATCCGGAAAGCACAGGCCATGGTGATCTCCAGCGCCATGGAAGGCGGCGCCAACGTGATCATCGAGGCCGTCGCCAGTGGCGTGCCGGTGCTGGCCAGCCGCATCCCGGGCAACGTCGGCATGCTGGGCCGTGACTACGAAGGCTATTTTCCGTTGGGTGACGCCGCGCAATTGGCGCTGGTGCTGGAACGCACCAGCCGGGATGCCGGGTTCCTGGACCGCCTGCGGCAGCAATGCGCAATTCGCGCGCCGCTGTTCGCGCCGGCGCGGGAACGGGCGGAAGTGAGTAAACTTGTCGCCGACGCCTTGAAACCAGAATGACTCGGAGCCCCGCAGTGGACCAGCCAGACAACGCAAAGATCAAGCTCACCGCCTTTTCCCACGGCGGCGGGTGTGGGTGCAAGATTGCCCCCGGTGTGCTTTCTGAAATCCTCAGGAATTCGGTCGGCTTCCCTGCTCCGGCAGCCCTGCTGGTCGGCAAGGAAACCAGCGACGACGCGGCGGTCTACCAGCTCAATGACAGCCAGGCCCTGATCGCCACCACGGACTTCTTCATGCCGGTGGTGGACGATCCGTACGATTTCGGGCGTATCGCCGCCACCAACGCCATCTCCGACGTCTATGCCATGGGCGGAACCCCGATCATGGCGCTGGCGCTGGTCGGCATGCCCATCGAGAAGCTGCCGCCTGAGGTCATCGGCAAGATCCTCGAAGGCGGCGAATCGATCTGCGCCCAGGCGGGCATCCCGGTCGCGGGCGGCCACACCATCGATTCCCTTGAGCCGATCTACGGGCTGGTGGTCCTTGGTCTGGTGCACCCGAACCGGGTCAAGAAGAACAGCGGCGCCAAGGCGGGCGACAAGCTGATCCTCGGCAAGCCGTTGGGCGTGGGCGTGTTGTCCGCCGCGGTGAAGAAGGACAAGCTCGACGCAGCCGGCTATCAGGAACTGATTGCCTGCACCACCAAACTCAACACGCCCGGCCGACTGCTGGCCGAAGTGCCGGCTGTCCACGCGCTGACCGACGTGACCGGCTTCGGCCTGCTCGGCCACCTGCTGGAGCTGTGTCGTGGCGCGGGCGTCGGCGCGCGGCTGGACATGGCGCGGATTCCACTGCTGCCGCGGGTCGAGCGCATGGCCGCCGAAGGGCTGGTGACCGGCGCATCGGGGCGCAACTGGGTCAGCTACGGCAGCGAGGTGGACCTGTCCACGTCGGTCGCGCCAAGCCAGCAGGCACTGCTGACCGATCCCCAGACCAGCGGCGGCTTGCTGGTGTCGTGCGCACCGGAAGCCGTGGACGAGGTCCTGGAGATCTTTAACCGGGAAGGCTTCGCAGACGCTGCCGTGATCGGAGAAATGACGCAAGGAGCCGCCCGTGTTGCCGTTGCTTAAGCGCCTTGCCGCGCTGACCCTGCTGGGCTTTGCCGGCCTCGCCAGTGCCCAGGCTGTCCTGAAGGTCTCGGCCATTCCCGACGAGTCCCCCACCGAACTGCAGCGCAAGTTCGCGCCGCTCGGCAACTACCTGGAGAAGGAAACCGGCATGAAGGTGAAGTTCGTGCCCGTCACGGACTACGCTGCGGTGGTCGAAGCGCTGGCCACCGGCAAGATCGACATGGCGTGGCTGGGCGGCTTTACCTATGTGCAGAGCAAGATCCGGACGAAGGGAGCCACCATCCCCATCGTCCAGCGCCAGGAAGATGCCGCCTTCACCAGCAAGTTCATCACCGCCGACAGCGCGATCAAGTCACTGGCCGACCTCAAAGGCCACACCTTCGTCTTCGGCGCGCCGTCCTCTACCTCCGGCCACCTGATGCCACGGCACTTCCTGCTGCAGGCGGGCATCGACCCGGACAAGGACTTCAAGACGCTCGCCTATTCGGGCGCCCACGATGCGACGGTGGCTTTCGTGCAGGCCGGCAGGGCCGACGCCGGCGTGCTCAATGCCTCGGTGTGGGACAAGCTGGTGGAGCAGCGCAAGGTGGATCCCGCCAAGGTCAGGGTATTTGCTGTCACACCGCCCTATTACGACTACAACTGGACCGTGCGCGGCGGGCTCGATCCGGCCTTGCGCAAGAAGCTGACCGAAGCATTCCTGCGGCTGGACCCGGCCAATCCCGAGCAGCGCGAGATCATGGCATTGCAGCGGACCGCCAGGTACATTCCCACCCGGCCCGAAAACTACGACGGCATCGAGGCCGCAGCCCGGGCCGCGGGCCTGATCCAGTGATGCCGGTCTGATGAGCTTCCGCCTGGACGCCGCCAGCGTCAGTTACGCCAACGGACAGCGTGCGCTCAGCCAGATCACGTTGGCGGCCAGCCGCGGCGAGCCCATCGCCGTCATCGGTCCGTCCGGAGCCGGCAAGACCTCCTTGCTGCGCTTGCTGGCAACGTCGCTGCGGCCAAGCGAGGGCCGTGTGGAGGTGCTGGAGCAAAGCCCCTGGGCGGTATCCGCCGCACGCCTGCAGCAGTTGCGCTGCCGCATCGGCATGGTGCACCAGGCGCCGCCGATGCCGCCGCGCCAGCGCGTGGTCACGGCCATCCTTGCCGGCCGCCTGGGCATCTGGCCCGCCTGGAAATCCTTTCTGTCGCTGGTCTATCCGGCAGACATCGATGGTGCCGGCGAACAGCTCGCCCGCCTTGAGCTGGCCGACCGCCTGTTCGACCGGTGCGACCAGCTCTCGGGCGGTCAGCTGCAGCGCGTGGGCGTCGCCCGCGTGCTTTACCAGCGCCCGGAATTGATCCTGGCGGACGAACCGGTCTCGGCAATGGACCCGGTGCTGGCCAACCTCACCCTGGGCGAGCTGCGCAGGGAAGCGGATACACGCGCGGTGCCCCTGGTCGCCAGCCTGCACGCAGTGGATCTGGCGCTGCGCTGGTTTCCCCGCATCGTCGGCCTGAAGGCGGGCGAGATCGCCTTCGACCTGCCGGCCGAGCGCGTCACCGACGCGCTGCTGCGCGAACTCTATGCCTCCGAAAGCGCATCGCCACCGGTACAGGGCAGCCAGGCCCTGACGAGCATCGCGGCAGGTGCGAGCGCCGCCATCGGTGGCGACACCCAACCCAGGCCGGCGTGCCGATGACCGCCCACCCGCGCGATCCCCAGGCGCTGCGGCGCGCCAGCGGCCTGGTGCTCGCGCTGCTTCTGCTGTGGCCATTGTTGCAGCTGTCCCGGTTCAGCCCTTCAGCCTTGTTCGACACCGGAAACCTCAAGGTGATGGGCGCCTTCGTGCGCAACTTCCTCCCCCCCGAGGTTTCGCCCGGATTCCTCGGGCTTGTGGTCAACGCCACGCTGGAAACGCTGGCGATCGCCACCGCGGGCATTGCGCTCGCCTTTGTGATCGCAACACCTCTGGCCGTGGCCTTGACGGGCAGCCTGTCGGTGTCGCGCATCGGCCCCGGCCGGGGACGCAAGCCGCGCATGGCGGTGCGCGCTGGCGTGCGCGCCCTGGTGCTGCTGCTGCGCGGGGTGCCGGAGTTGGTGTGGGCACTGGTCTTCGTGCGCGCCCTCGGCCTGGGGGCGGCGGCGGGCGTGCTCGCCCTGGCCATCACCTATGGCGGCATGCTGGCAAAGGTCTATGCGGAAATCCTCGAATCCAGCGACAAACGCGCCGTGGATGCCCTGCTTGGCAGCGGCAGCGGGCGCCTGGCGGCACTGTTCTATGGGCTGCTTCCCCATGCCTCGCAGGAGCTGGTCTCGTACACCGTCTACCGCTGGGAATGTGCCATCCGGGCTTCCGTGGTCATGGGCTTCGTTGGCGCCGGCGGACTTGGGCAGTTGATGGACCAGGCCATGAAACTGCTCAACGGCGGGGAAGCCGCGACCATCCTGCTAGTGTTCCTGCTGCTGGTCCTGCTGGCGGACGCGCTCAGCGCGCACCTGCGCAAGCTGCTCGACTGAATCATGGCGCACAAGGTCAAGGCCGCTCAATTCTGCATGCGCTGCCTGCTCACCCTGATCGCGGTGGCCGCCGCGGTTTCGGGCAGCTTCGCGTATCTGTCGCTCGATCTGGGCCAGCTTTTTTCCGCGGACGCTGCAGCCGAGATGGCGCGCTTCCTGCTGACGTTCTTCCCGCCGCAGCTGTCACCCGCTTTTTTGGCCAGAACCGCTGGCAGCATGCTCGAAACGCTCGCGGTTTCCGCGGTGGGTACGCTGTGTGCGGCGGTGCTGGGTTTTGGCCTGGCACTACCGGCTTCCGGGCTCTACGGCGATGCGCTGCGCGCCTTGTCGCGCTTGCTACTGAACCTGTTGCGCTCGATCCCCGAGCTGGTATGGGCTGCCCTGACCGTACTCGCAGTCGGCCTTGGACCGTTTGCCGGCACCCTCGCCCTGGCACTGCATACCGCGGGCGTGCTCGGTCGCCTGTTCGCCGAGGCGCTGGAGAATGCGCCGCGCGCACCCGCCCGCGCGCTGATGGAAGGGGGCACTCCTGCCGCGCTGGTCTTCATGTACGGGACGCTGCCCTGCGTATGGCCCCAGTTTCTGGCCTACATCCTGTACCGCTGGGAAACGAATATCCGCGTGGCGGCAATCCTTGGCTTTGTCGGCGCCGGCGGGCTTGGGCAGATGTTGTATTTCGAGCTGTCCCTGTTCCATCTGCCCCAGGCTTGCACGGTGATCATCGCCATGCTTGCCCTGGCGGCCGTGGTCGACACGGCCAGCGCGATCATGAGGGGTGGCCGGCATTCGTGAAGCGGCGCCGGCGAGGCTTGCGGGTACATCCTGCCAACAGGTGGACGTGATCGTCCTCTCCATCGATTTCCACAATGTCCGCCTCTACTTCGGTGCAGACGTTGGCCAGGATTCCGCGCAAGTCGTCGATGATTTCTTTGGCGAACACCTCACGACGGTGCGGCGCGGGAAGTAAAGGCGAAGGTGCGTTCGGGCCGGCTACCGCCGGACCAGGGGTTGGCCGAATAACAAACGAACGGGACGCGCAGGCAGTAAGATGAGCGTTCCCTCCCCCCATTGGAAGTATCGCGATGCAAGTACTGGTTGACGCAGACGCCTGCCCGGTTGTCGTCAAGGAAATGTTGTATCGGGCCGCACAACGTGTCGAAGTGTGCGTCACGCTGGTTGCCAACCAGTACATGCGCACGCCGCCTTCGCGCTTCATCAAGTCACTGCAAGTGCCTGCGGGCTTCGACGTCGCCGATGACCGTATCGTCGAGTTGGTCAGCAGCGGGGACCTCGTCATTACGGCGGACATCGTTCTTGCCGCCGCCGCCCTTGACAAGGGCGCCTATGTGCTCGACCCGCGAGGAAGCTGGTTTAGCCGTGAGAATATCCAGGAGCGCCTGACGATGCGCGAGGTGCTGGAACAACTCCGCAGCTCGGGCGTGGATACCGGCGGACCGGCACCGTACGCCCCGCAGGATAGCAAGGCGTTCGCTGGCCAATTGGACCGCTTCCTGGCACGCCATGCGCCGCCAGGTGCCGTCGCCTGAGGCGTGCTGGCCATCGCAACGCAGTAGTGGGCCGGCCTTGGGGTTCAAGGCGGCAACATCGGGCGGCAGTTTCGCGGAGGGCATCCGGCCGGTACCGGCTGAACGATTCCATCAAGCTGTTGCATCGACCGGTTGAATCTGCAATCGGAAACGGCCGTCGACCGGAATCGCTGGCTGGTGGGGATTGTTAAGCAATGCGTCAACGAAAAGACGCTCTGTTGCCAGCAAAGCGTCTCGCGTTCGCCAGAGTCAAGATGCCGCCGACTGCAAAAGCTCCTCGACGCCAGGCTGCTCTTTCGTCCGGCTTTGACTAGTTTTGTTGACGTAGCCCTCCGGAGCGCACTCGCCTGGCATAACGCCTTGGTTGCGAAGATGGGCCGCGACCATCTCGCACCATTTGAGCAACTGGTGCTTATCAAGATCCGCGACCACGTCTTCACCGAATAGATTCGAAAGCTCAAGCGCGACTCCTGAAAATGCGGCGCCGTCATCTCGAATGGTCAATACCCCGTCGCCATCCTGGTCGCACATCTCAATCCTTGTGGCAGACATATCCATTACCTCCTGAAGCTTCGTAACCGTCATATCAAGCGCTCCCTGCCTTGTCGGTCGCTTGGCCAGCGTATCTATGCTAGAAGATCGACTTCCCTCCCACCAAGGGGAGTAACGGGCCCAACCGCCCGACCTGGAATCCCGCGTGCGCGGCCTGATTCGCGACAGCTACGCCGACTTCGGCCCAATGCTGGCCTGCGAGACCCTGCGCGAGCGGCACGACATCAAGATTTCGCCAGTCTTCGTATGCCGGATCATAGACATTCCCGCCGGTTGCACGGCTGATGCTTTTGGGTGGGCGCAGCTTCCAGGACACCCGGAAGCCGGTGTCGAACAGCAAGTCTGGAGCGAACCGGTGCAGATCGATGGCAGCGATCACGCCTGGTTCCATGCGCTAGATGAGGCGGACCGCGCAACTGATGGGCGCCGCGACCGCTCGCACGCACGCACGCACCCGTCCCAACCGTATCGGCGGTCCCGCACGCACTCCCACTACTATGCTAGTCACCATCGACCGGCACGGGAGCGAGCTTGGCCAACCCGGATCTTCCCGATAGCGACCAAATGATCGCGCACGTCATCGCTGCACAAGCAAGCCCGTGCGACGAACTCGTCATCCGCACGCAGCCCACCGCAGTCGACCGCCCGTGCCGGCGCAAGCGTCTAGCACTCGCCGCGACGATCCTCGGCTCAAGCATGGCGTTCATCGACGGCTCCGTCGTCAATGTCGCGCTACCCGCCATTCAGAGCGAACTCGGCGCGAGCGTCGCGGCAATGCAGTGGATCGTTAACGCCTACCTGCTCTTTCTCGGGTCCCTCGTGCTGGTGGGCGGATCGATGGGCGACAAGCTCGGCCGCCGCACGGTATTCATTGCGGGCATCGGGGTCTTCACGCTGGCGTCGGCCGCTTGCGGGTTCGCGCCGGACGCGAATTCGCTGATCGCCGCGCGCGCAGTGCAGGGCATTGGTGCAGCACTCTTCGTACCCAGCAGTCTCGCGATCATCGGCGCCGTGTACGAAGGCGAAGCGCGCGGACGGGCAATCGGCACCTGGGCGGCCGTCGGGGCGATCACGTCGGCGGCGGCGCCGGTGGCGGGCGGCTGGCTCGTCGACGTGTTGTCGTGGCGCGCGATATTCTTCCTCAACGTCCCGCTTGCAGCGGTGACGATCGCGCTCGCGATTTTGTCGGTGCCGAACAGCCACAAGCTCGATGCGCCTCGACAGTTGGACTGGCCCGGCGCGCTTAGCGTCGCAGCGGGGCTGGCTGCCCTCACCTATGGTCTGACCGAGGCGTCTGGGCGCGGTTTCGCAGATCCGCTTGTACTGTGCGCGATCGGCGCCGGCGCGCTCGTGCTGGTCGCATTCGTGATGATCGAAGCGAACAGCCGTCACCCCATGATGCCGCTCGACGTGTTCCGCTCACGCGATTTCACCGGCGCCAACCTCGTCACACTGCTGCTCTACTTCGGCCTGAGCGGCGCACTGTTCTTCCTGCCGTTCACGCTGATCCGCGCACATGCCTACACCGCAACCGAAGCGGGCGCGGCGCTGCTGCCGGTGCCGGTCATCATCGGCTTGTTGTCGCGCTTCACCGGCGGCCTGACGAGCCGCTTCGGTTCGCGGATCCTGTTGAGCGCTGGCCCGGGTATCGCGGGAATCGGATTCGTGATGCTGGCGTTGCCATTCGTGGGCGGCAGCTATTGGGCCGGATTTTTCCCTGCGCTCACCGTGCTCGGGCTTGGCATGACGATCACCGTCGCGCCACTCACGACGATTGTGATGGGCTCGGTGCCGGCTGACCACGCAGGCGTTGCATCCGGCATCAACAATGCGGTTGCACGTATGGCGAGTCTGCTGGCAGTTGCGGTGCTCGGCATCGTGTTCGTGTGGTCGCACCAGGCGGCGCTGTCGGCGCGGCTCGATGAACTGGGCGTTCCCAGGGACGCACGCCGGACCGGGCAGTTGCTGGAGCCGGGCGCGCAAGCCGGGGCGGCAGCGGGCGACGCCCATTTGCCGACCCAGCCACCCGTGGCGCTGGCGGAAGCCGAAGCTATCACTGAAGCGCTGCGCGCGGTTGCGCTGGTGTCCGCCGTGTGCGCGTTCGCCGGAGCGGGTCTCGCGGTAGCGACCATCCAACCCCGCAGGTGATATGCGTCGTGTCGCCGGAGGCGTCCGTTGCCTATCCGGCACGGACATTGCTCCTTTAATTTATAAATTGTTCTCTTGCAAACATGAATAATTGAGATGTATATTTTGCAAACTGCCAGGAGCGGCGCAAGCCGGTGGCTCGCACTTGATATGGAAGCAAAGTGAAAATGTCAGACCAGTTCGCAACTGAACCAGAGCCATCTCAGCCACCGCTGTCGTCCGCGGCCGCAGTGGCGTATGAACGTACCGTTCTTGACTGGGCCGAACACCTGCCGGAAAGCGTCGTCGCTGTGCGCAACCTCACCTACGGTACCGACCAGCGGCAGCGGTTCGACGTGTTTACGGCACGAGGGTTGCGCGACGCGCCTGTCCTGATCTTCTGGCATGGTGGGGGCTGGACGAATGGCTACAAGGAATACGCCTCGTTCCTTGCGCCTATGGTGATAAGCCTTGGCATGGTGCTGGTGGCGCCCACGTATCGGCTGGCACCGGCCCACAGGTTGCCCGCAGCGTTTGACGACGCGGCGTTGCTCCTGGCCAGCGTGCAGAAAAGCATTGCCACCTGGGGCGGCTCACCCTCTCACCTCTATCTTTCCGGCCATTCGGCAGGCGGCGGTATTGCGGCCATGGCGGCGATGCGAAAACCACAACTGCGCGCGGTGGGTATTGACCAGCAGGCCATTCGCGGTTGCCTGCCCATCAGTGGCATCATGAACCTGCACCACCCGAACCCGGCGCCCGGGAGTCTTGAGGAGCGGGTGTACACCGCATTGCTCGACTCGCAGGAACTGGATGCGGCAATGAGTCCGCTGACGTGGTCTGCCGGCAATACCGTTCCGATGGTGCTCAGCTACGGCGAACATGACAGCGAGCGCGTGATCCGCTCCAATCTCACCCTGTACGCCATGCTGAGGATGCAGCCGGCTCCCGTTGATTGCTACATGCACGCGGGCGAGGATCATTTCCGCACGCATACTGCGCTTTCGGACCCTTCCCACCCTTGGTATGCGCGGCTCGCGCAACTCGTCAAGGAGACCTCACAGTGAAGCAAGTCATTGAGACTGGCTTGCCCACTCCGGCACAGCCATTTTCCTGGGCGACCCAGGCCGCAGGTCTGCTGTTCACTGCGCACGGTCCAGTCCGTCCTGACGGGTCGGTGGATACCGGCGATATCGCCCGGCAGGCCCGCCTGACGTTTGAGAACCTGAAGTTAGCGACCGAAGCAGCGGGCGCGGACCTGAACGATGTGGTGCAGGTGCTGATCACCCTGTTGGAAGCCGATCACGTGCCGGTAGTCGATGCGGTCTACGGAGAGTTCTTCGCCCCGCCTTATCCAAACCGCTCGACGGTGATCGCCAAGGCCTTGGTAGTGCCAGGCATGCGCATCGAAATCGTGGCCTATGTCGCGCTGCCCGACAAGCCCTGAAATTGGGGCTAGTCGGCAAAGCGCTTGCTGAGGACTTCGGCGGTGCGCATCAGGTGGTGCCGCAGCAGCGCGGAGGCTTTCTCCGTGTCGCGCGCGAGCACCGCCTCCATGAGATCCAGGTGTTCCTTCAACACATCGTCGGCCAGTTCCTTGCTCGAGCGCGGGTAGGCCAGGCGAATTCGACGATACCGCTCAGAATGGTCGACCAGTTGTTCGTCGATGCGCAGTAGCCACTTCGACGTAGCCGCTGCAACCAGCGCGAGGTGAAAGCGCCGGTGAGCCGTTTCCCACAGTTCCACTGCCACCGTGTCCGATGCATCGGTCGGGAGCCGCGCCCTGGTCAGCTTGTAATAGGCGGCCATGATGTTCGCGCCCCAGTCATCGTCGCCATGCTCAATGGCATCGGCCAGCAGGAGCAGTTCGATCGAGGTGCGCGCATGCATCAGATCGAGCAGATCACTCCTGGAGAGCTTGGTCACGCTGAAGCCCCTTTGGCCCTCATTGCTGACCAGTCCTTCGCCGCAGAGAAGCATCAGGGCCTCGCGGATCGGGCTCACGCCGAGTTCGTAGCGTTCCTGCAATGCCTGCAGGCGAAGCTTTTCCCCAGGGGCCAGGCTGCCCGCGATGATGTCTGCGCGCAGCAGTTGATACGCCTTCTCGGAAATGGTCTGGGTCGGCGCCGGCTCTGCGTGCTGCAGCCTGCGCGGCAAATCGGAAGTCCGCATGATTTGTTGTTGGATGGATGAGCGGCAAGGGCTGGCCGGCATCTATAGGACACTGGCAATTTCATAAATTTACCTCCAACAACGAAATTTTGCACTATCCGGGGACCAGAGCAGGTGCTGCCGGGACCCGTCGGATTACCGATTCAGGCCCGAATTTCGCCCGTCTGCAGCCGATACAGGCCAGTTCCGCGCTCCTCGCCCACGCAGGGTAAACTCCACCTTTTATTCAATAGATATAAATTTATAATTTTTAATGAGTATTCAATGAGACGCCGTTTCATATATGAACAATGCGCGGTGAGCGCCGGATCTGCTGTGAGGCCCGGCGGGCCGCAATGCACCTAGAGGAGTTGGATCACATGAAGAAATCCGCGAGACGCCGGGCATTGGTTGCCCTGACAGCTATTGCCACCCTACTTGCGACGGGCGGGGCCACTGCGCAGGGCAGCTATCCAACCAAGCCGGTCACGCTTCTCGTGGCCTATCCAGCCGGCGGCGATACAGATGTGCTGGCACGCCTCTTTGCCGAGAAGCTGACTGCTCGGCTTGGGCAACCTGTCGTGGTGGAGAACCGCACCGGCGCCGGCGGCACCATTGGCACGGCGTACGTGGCAAAGGCTGCGCCGGATGGCTATACGCTGCTGTTCGCCCCGAACACAATCTCGATCTCTCCGCACGTGCTGCGGCCCGGCACGGGTGCCTCCTACGACCCGCGCAAGGATCTGACGCCGATCACGCTACTCGGCACGCAGTCGCTGTTCGTTGTGGTCAACAAGGCCGCCGGTGTCACCCGGATTGAAGACTTCGTCACGCATGCTAAAGCCGGTACGCTGAAAACCTATGGCAGTCCGGGCAACGGATCGCCAATGCACATACTGGCGGAACTGTTCAACAAATCGGCCGGCATCAAGCTCACGCAGATCCCCTACCGCGGCAGCGCCCCCGCGGTGGTCGACTTGCTGGGCGGGCAGGTGCCGATGATGTACTCCACGCTTGGGCCGGTGTCCCAGTACTTCCCGTCGGGCAAGCTGATTCCGCTGGCCGTCGCGGACAAGAAGCGCTCGCCTTTCGCGCCGAACGTGCCGTCCCTGGCCGAGCTTGGCTACAAGGATGTCGAGGTTGGTGCCTGGCAGGCCGTGGTGGGCCCGAAGGGCATGTCCCCGGAACTGGTTCTGACGCTGAACAAGCACTTCAACGACATCCTGAAAATGCCGGACGTCGTCGCCCGGATGGCAACGGTTGCCGTGACTCCGCAGGGCAGCGACCCAGCCGCCCTTGGCAAGCTGATCGCTGCCGACTACGAGCGCTATGGCCGGATCGTCAAGGAATTCGGCATTCAGGCCGACTGAGGAGCAGCCATGACGATATTAGTCACCGGTGCCGGCCTGATCGGCCGTCTGACCGCCGCGCAGTTGCTGGCCCGGGGAGAACCTGTGCTGCTCGCCGACGTCAGGCGGCCCGATTCCGCTGAACTGGGCGCGCTGCCGCTGGCATTGTGCGATGTGACCGACTACGACGCATTGTCCCGCCTGGTGGACGAGCATGGGGTCACCGCTATCGTCCATACGGCGGCCTTGCTTTCCACTGCCATTCGCAAGGATCCACTCGCCGGCATCCGGGTCAATACGATGGGAACGGCAAACGTTCTTGAGCTGGCACGCCAGCGTAAGCTCTCGCGTGTCGTGATTGCCAGCTCGACCACCGTCATGTACTCAGCCTTCCCGTCCCTGCCTGCCACACCGATCGCCGAGGATTTCCCGTTGCGGGTCCTCAGCGAACGGCCTGGCAGCATCTATGCGGCCACCAAGCTGGCTGGCGAGCATCTCGCGCTCGCCTACGCCTCGCTCTATGACGTCGATGCGGTCGTGCTGCGCTACGGCGCTGTGCTCGGCGCCGGACGGGACGCGGTCACCAGTGTGCCGGGCCGGCTACTGGCCACACTGCTCGAAGCCGGACGCACCGGAGTGCCTGCAAGGCTAGACGATCCGATCCTGTTGTGGAACGGCCGTGAGGAATTCATCGATGCCCGGGACTGCGCTATCGCCAACATCGCTGCACTGACCGCACCGGCACCGCGTCAACGCGTGTACAACATCGCTACCGGCGAATGGTTCTCGGTTGAAGCGTTCATCGATGTCGTGCGCCAATGTTATCCGGCGCTGCAGACCACCGATCTCAGGCTGCCCGAGGGCGGCTTTGCCGGATTTCCGCATGTGCGACCGGCGTCGTCCGACGTCAGTGCCGCTCACCGCGAAATCGGCTTCAGGGCCTCCTATTCGCTACTAGAGACCACGCGGCACTTCGCTGCAATGCTGTAGATCCGCGCCGCCGCACCCGGCAGGACCCCAACCAGGAGCAGGCTCACAGTCCACCAGGCTGACTGGCGCCCTCGTGCGCGCCACGCAAAAATTTAGATATTTCATACATATTTGCATATTTTAAAAAATTTAGAATGAGAACCGATATGGGAATGAAGCGGGCGATGTTGGCAAGATGCGTGCTCGGCGCGGCAGTGGCATTCGGCGCAGGTGGGCACTCGATATATGCCGCGGCGCAGTCGTCCAGCGTGAATCTGTATGGCGTAGCGGACGTCGGGCTGGTACACGAAAACGGCGCGGCAGCCGGTTCGGTAACAAAGGTCACGAGCGGCATGATGTCAGGCTCGCGCGTTGGCATGCGCGGACGCGAAGAACTAGGCGGGGGCACGGCAGCGTTCTTTACGCTGGAAGCCGGCATCCTGATGGATACTGGCGCATCAGGTCAAGGTGGCTTACTGTTCGGCAGGCAGGCCTACGTCGGACTCGACGCATCGCCGGGCCGTATCACGATGGGGCGGCAATATACAACGCTGGCGCTGGCACAAGTGGAGTTCGATCCGTTTGTGACTGGCCTGGCCGGCACGTCTGCAAACCTGATTTCAGCCGGCGGTCGAGGCGGCAGCAACCGTGTCGACAATGCCCTTAAATACAACCTGCCGGGCACACTCGGCGGCCTCGATGGCGAACTGTCCTACAGCTTTGGCGAAGTGCCCGGCAGTGCGGCCACCAACAGCCAGTTTGGCGCGTCACTTGGCTATTCGGGGGGGAGCTTCATGGGACGCGTCGCCTACGCGGACGCCCATGACGCCAACGGCCCTGGCAAGAATGCACGGGAAGTGTTCTTCGGCGCCAAGTACGACTTCGGGCTCGCGACGGGTTACCTCAACTACGTGATCAACCGAGGCGCCATCATACCGGGCACGCCCAACTTCAAATCGGAAGACGTGCTGGTCGGGGCTTCGATTCCGGTCGGCGCCGGGCGGGTCGTGACCTCGTACATCTACAAGAACGATCGGACCGACGCCGACAACGATGCCCATCAGTTTGCGATCGGCTACGTACATAACCTCTCCAAGCGGACCAGGCTCTATACGTCTTACGCCCACATCTGGAATCGCGCGGCGAACACGGCCAAGTCCGGCTTCTACCGCGTATGGAATGCCAATGATGTCGGCAACCCGCTCGCCGGCAACTCTGCTTTCAACGTTGGTATCAACCACACTTTCTGACCTCTCTGCCGCCTACCGTCCGGTGGAGTCGTGCCCACCGGCCTTCTTGCCCGATGCCAGCAAATGCTCGCATCGGGCCTTTCTCATAGGCAGGCACCAGATTTAAGAGCACAGGCAATCGTGCGAAGTACGCACCGCTGGGCGCCATTGATTTTTCGGAAAACGCAGTCTGACGAATTCCGGTTCCCCACGAATCGCGCGATGTTGCGCAGCGCGTCTTATCAGGCAGTCTGGCCGCGGCGGGAAGTGGCCCTTGACCAAGGGCAGATAGTCAGCTCCTGCAGGCGGATCGGATTAACCGTCCGTTTCAAGACCCATGGAATGACCGGATCACCCACGCATCCGCAACAGATCAGCGTAAGAAACCAGCTTGCGTTTCTCGTTAGCAAGCGTCTTTCGTTTGGACGCCGAGCGGGTTGGTTGGCCGCGCTCGAACTTGGCGGCGGCGCGTGCGTCCTCCCGCGCGTAGGCCCGCGCGGTCCTGGCTTCCGCCTTCAGGCGTTCAGCCTCCAGCCGCGCAGCAGTGCGTTCCTCTCGGGCAACATCTTGCACGGCCGACATGATTTCGGCTCTTAGCAGATCGCGCCTTTGCCTGGCAGCGGCACGGGCAGCCTGCAATTGCTCTTTCCTCTGCCGCAGCCAGTCTTTCCCGTTGACCGGCGCAGGCCTGGCCTCTGGCGGCACGCTCAGGCGTAAAGCCCTGCTGGTTGAAACTCTCTCAGTCGGCGGCGCGCGCCGCGCATCCTGCTTCGCATCACTCACGCTGCATCACTCTCCCAGCACCACATAGCTGCGGCCCATGCGTCACTGGTTGAAGTCCGTAAACTCATGCCAGCAACCTTACCATAGGACTGCATCTCGGGCCTGGAGCGTCCAGCCTCCTTTTACTTGGCGGCATGAATCGCTTAGACACGCGGGCCTTCTTATAAGAACCAAAAAAAAAGCCGCTCCAAAGAGCGGCCTTATCGGCAAACGAAGCAAAGCTTCGCCCCGGGATCAGTCATCCAGCAACGACAAGTCCCGCACAGCCCCCTTGTCCGCCGACATCACCAGCTTGGCGTAAGCCTTCAGCGCAGCAGACACCTTGCGCGGACGCGCCTTGGCCGGCTTCCACCCCCTGGCGTTCTGCTCTTCGCGGCGGCTCGCCAGTTCCTCGTCGGACAGCAGCACGTTGATGGTGCGGTTGGGAATGTCGATGCGGATCTTGTCGCCGTCGCGCACCAGGCCGATGGCGCCGCCGGCCGCAGCTTCGGGCGAGCAGTGGCCGATGGACAAACCCGAGGTGCCGCCGGAGAAGCGGCCGTCGGTCAGCAGCGCGCAGGCCTTGCCCAGGCCCTTGGACTTGATGTAGCTGGTCGGGTAGAGCATCTCCTGCATGCCGGGGCCGCCCTTGGGGCCTTCGTAGCGCACGATCACCACGTCACCGGCCTTGACCTTGTCGTTGAGGATGTTCTCCACCGCCTCGTCCTGCGACTCGGTGACGTGGGCCGTGCCTTCGAACACGAGGATGCTCTCGTCCACGCCGGCGGTCTTCACCACGCAGCCGTCGAGCGCGATATTGCCCGTCAGCACCGCCAGGCCGCCTTCCTTGGAGAAGGCGTGCTCGTAGGAGCGGATGCAGCCCTCGGCGCGGTCCAGGTCCAGGCTGGGCCAGCGCGTGTTCTGGCTGAACGCCACCTGGGTGGGAACACCCGCCGGGCCGGCCAGGTAGAAGTTCCTGACGGCTTCGTCCCGGGTCCGGCTGATGTCCCACCGCTCCAGCGCGTCCCTGAGCGTGGGGGCATGCACCGTGGGCACATCAGTGTGCAGCTTGCCGGCGCGCTCCAGCTCGCCCAGGATGGCCATGATGCCCCCTGCGCGGTGCACGTCTTCGATGTGGTACTTGTTGGTGTTGGGCGCCACCTTGCACAGCTGCGGCACCACGCGCGAGAGGCGGTCGATATCGGTCATGCTGAAGTCGATGTCGGCCTCGCGCGCGATCGCCAGCAGGTGCAGGATGGTGTTGGTGGAACCGCCCATGGCAATGTCCAGCGTCATGGCGTTCTCGAACGCCTTGAAGCCTACCGAGCGCGGCAGGATGCGCTCGTCTTCCTGCTCGTAGTACTGGCGCGCCAGTTCCACGATGCGGCTGCCCGCGCGCTTGAACAGCTGCTCGCGGTCGGCGTGGGTGGCCACCACGGTGCCGTTGCCGGGCAGCGACAGGCCCAGCGCCTCGGTCAGGCAGTTCATGGAGTTGGCGGTGAACATGCCCGAGCACGAACCGCAGGTGGGGCAGGCGGAGCGCTCCACCTCGGCCACGTCGGCGTCGGAATAGGCGCTGTCGGCGGCGATCACCATGGCGTCCACGAGGTCGAGCTTCTTGAACTCCATGGCCTTGGTGACGGGGTTGGCCAGGCGCGTCTTGCCGGCTTCCATCGGGCCGCCGGAGACGAAGATCACCGGGATGTTGAGCCGCATTGCGGCCATCAGCATGCCCGGGGTGATCTTGTCGCAGTTGGAGATGCACACCATGGCGTCGGCGCAGTGCGCGTTGACCATGTACTCCACCGAGTCCGCGATGATGTCGCGGCTGGGCAGCGAATACAGCATGCCGTCGTGGCCCATGGCGATGCCGTCATCGACCGCAATGGTGTTGAACTCCTTGGCCACGCCGCCCGCGGCCTCGATCTCGCGCGCGACCAGCTGGCCCAGGTCCTTCAGGTGCACGTGCCCGGGCACGAACTGGGTGAAGGAATTGACCACCGCGACGATGGGCTTGGAAAAATCTTCGTCTTTCATGCCGGTGGCGCGCCACAGCGAGCGCGCCCCCGCCATGTTGCGGCCGGCGGTGGAGGTTTTGGAACGGTATGTGGGCATTTTTATTGCTGAAGAAATATCGCAGAAAGGAAGCGGGCCACAGGAATAAGGACCCTTGCACGCCCGTGCGAACAACCTCTTGAGCTGCGCCCTGGGCAAAGGGGCAATTATCCCACACCGCCCGGGCCGTCTTGCCACCACGCGCCGGTCCCCCTGCCCCCCCCGGGACGGCGAGAAGTTGCCTAGGCTAGACGGATCCCGATAAAGCTATGGGAGGACCGGAAATGGCTGCCGCGAAATCCACCCGCCGGCCGGCAAAGGGCCGCGCCAAAGCTGGCGCCAGCAAGGGGCGGCGCTGGTCGCAGCAGGTAACAGAGCACAGCAACGCGCTGGACCTCGAACCGCACATCTTCGCCTCGGACAACCCCGAGGAAATTGCCGCCTCGCTCAAGCGTTCCGCCGTGAGCAGCCGGCGCCGCAAGGGCACGGCGTTCCAGTCGGCGATGTCGATGCTCAATTTCTACATCAATCGTGCCGGCCGCCATCTGCCCAGGGCGCGTCGCGCCACGCTGGAAAAGGCCAAGGGCAAGCTGCGCGAAGCGTTCGGGCGGCCACCTTAGGCAGGCGCTACGTGCCCCACCTGGCTTGCGCGACGGCGTTTTCGCGCCAATGCTTGTTCCTATGTCACCTGCACGGAGCCTGATCATGGACAGAAAAAGCGAACTGCAAGCCACCGTGGACGCCCTGGTACAAGCGGGCAAAGGGTTGCTGGCAGCCGACGAGAGCGGGCCGACCATCGCCAAGCGGTTCGAACGCATCGGCGTGGAGTCGAGCGAGGAAAACCGCCGCGCGTGGCGCAACCTGCTCTTGTCGAGCCCAGGCCTTGGCGAGTTCATCAGCGGCGTGATCCTGTACGAGGAAACCCTGGGCCAGCGCGCCGACGATGGCACGCCGCTGCCGGAACTGGCGGCGCGCCAGGGCATCGTGCCCGGTATCAAGGTGGACAAGGGCAAGATCGCGCTCGCCCTGGCACCCGGGGACGAGGTCACCGAGGGTCTCGACGGGCTGGCCAAGCGGCTTGCCGGCTATCGCCAGCAGGGCGCGCGCTTTGCCAAGTGGCGTGCGGTCTACAACGTGTCGGACAAGTTGCCGGGCTGGGCTGCCGTCCAGGCCAATGCGGAAGCGCTGGCACGCTATGCCGCGATCTGCCAGGAAGCAGGCATGGTACCCATCGTCGAGCCCGAGGTGCTGATGGACGGCGCGCACTCAATGGCGCGTTGCGCCGAGGTCACCGAGGCCGTGCTGCATGCAGTCTTTCATGCCTTGCACCGGCATGCGGTGGTGCTCGAGCACATGCTGCTGAAGCCGAGCATGGTGCTGCCCGGCAAGGAGGCCGGGCACGCGGCCCCGGCCGAGGTCGCCATGCAGACCGTGCAGGTGCTCAGGCGCACGGTGCCGGCGGCGGTGCCGGGCATCTTCTTCCTGTCCGGCGGCCAGACGCCCACCGAGGCCACCGTCAATCTGGACGCCATGAACCGGCTTGCCCCGCTGCCCTGGCGATTGTCCTTCTCCTACGGGCGCGCCTTGCAGGAGCCACCCCTGCTCGCCTGGCGCGGCGACGCCGCCAACGCCGCGCAAGCGCAACGGGTGCTGCTGCAGCGCTCACGGCTGAATGCCATGGCCTGCCTGGGTCAATACGACGAGGCGCAGGAGAACGCCGCAGGCTGAGCTTGCCGATGCGCCTGCGCTCCTTCGGCGCAGGCGCGCAGCCCCGCAGCAAATTCCGCATACGCCAGTGCCCGCGATCCTGGCTCGCCTCAGCAACTGGATACTGATGTGGACAGGCCGGCCGACCGGTACCGGCCCAGTTCCGGTCAGTCGGTGCGTGAACTACGGGCGCCCCGTTCGGAAAGGAAGCGGACCTCTGAATGGAAAGCTGCGAAGCGCAACTCGGGGGCTACGTGCCCCCAAAAGGGAAACGCCCCTAAAGGCGCGCTTCTCAACAGACTTCACCCGGCACCCGAGGGACAACAAGCATCAGTCTTTAGCGGCCAGTGCGGACTCGGGGGCGCGCCGGAAGCTGATGGCGAGCCGGTTATAGGCGTTCATCAGGCTGATAGCCATCGTGAGGTCAGCGAGCTCTTTCTCGTTGAACGCCGCGGTCGCGACTTGGAATTCCTCCTCGGGCACGTGTGTGTCCGCCACCAGGGTGACCGACTCGGCCCATGCGAGTGCGGCCTTTTCGCGGTGAGTGAACAACGGCCCCGCTTCGCGCCAGGCTTGCACGAGCGCAAGCTTCTCGGGCGTAGCGCCCTTCTTGATCAGGTCACGGGTATGCATGTCCAGGCAATAAGCGCACGCGTTGATCTGGCTCACGCGCAGATAGACCAGCTCGACGAGGACGTCTTCGAGGCCCGACTGCATGACATAGCCGTACACGCCGCCAAATGCCTTCACACCGCCTGGCGATGCTTTGGTGTAATCCAGTCTCATTTCAAACTCCTACTTGTCGTTGATCGTCAGTTCCTTGTCGTCTGAATCGACGACAAACACGGCGAGCAGTTTTGCCGGCTTGGTCTTGCTCGCATTGCGGCTCACCGGATGGCGTGCGCCTGGCTCCTCGAAGAAGCTCTCACCAGCCTTGTATACGCGTTCCGGCTCGTCGTTCACCTTGCTGGCGACGCTGCCCGAGACGACGTATGCATAGATGAATGACGACTTGGCATGGGTATGAGGATGCGAAGCGCCTCCGGGCGGATAAAGGACCTCCACGGCGATGAGCGACTTGCCCGGGATGTTGGGAATCGCCCGGGAGAAATTCGGCTTGACCGTATCGCCAACGGTGTGTGCAGCGGCAGCCCCGGTGAAGGCGATGCTCGTAGCCGCGACAAGAGAGCGAAGAATGCGCTGAAGTTTCATGTTTATCTCCTGTGAGGCTAGAATCATGCTCTCCCGGAGGTTCATAAAAAAGAACCAAAAGTTCAATTTCCTGATGTACCAGAGGCTATGAGACTCCTGGATCTGAAGCTTGACCGCGCGTCGAAAACTTCACTGGCGGAGCAGATTCGGCTCGGCATTACCGGCGCCATTGAGAACGGGGTACTCGTTCCCGGTGCCAGACTGCCGTCCTGGGTAGATCTTGCCGCACAACTCGGGGTTGCC
Organism: Cupriavidus sp. FW305-26; assembly: GCF_058787975.1. NCBI lineage: Bacteria > Pseudomonadati > Pseudomonadota > Betaproteobacteria > Burkholderiales > Burkholderiaceae > Cupriavidus > Cupriavidus sp. FW305-26. The sequence continues at coordinate 43,270 of NZ_JBYTAH010000043.1, read as the reverse complement.
CGAGGCACCGTCAAGACTGCATATGAGCGGCTGGCCGACGCACAACTGGTCGTTTCATCGCGCGCTTGGGGGACCAGAGTCTCTGAGCATGCTGCCGTCGCGAGCCCGATCACGGAGCGTGCGCGTTCCATCGAGTCTGATCTGCGATCCGAGCTGTACCAGCATTTCCTGCCCGGACCTGCGGTCTTTCAAATGGGCGTGCCGGCATCGGACTGCTTCCCGGCTACATTGTTTTCGCGGCTGCGAGCCCGTGCGGCACGCGACGAAGTCGAAGCGCCTGCAGCGTATCCGGACCCAAGAGGCGAACATGAACTCCGACGAGAGATCGCAGCGCATCTGGCCCTGGCACGCGGCATTGAATGCCAGCCCTCACAGATTTTCATTACGGCGGGATGCTCAGGGGCGCTCGGTGTGGCGCTGCGAGTGATTCAGGCCGAAGGCCGGAAGGCATGGGTCGAGAACCCGGGATTTTTTCCCAGCCGCAGGGCATTGGAAATTTCCCGGCTCGCAACGGTTCCCATCCCGGTAAACGAAGAAGGCATTGATGTCAGCTACGGTGAAACGCACGCACCAGATGCCGCGGTGGCTTTGGTCACCGCGGGCCAACAAGCGCCTCTGGGTCCTACCTTGTCGCTCGCTCGTCGGGTGCAGATCCTCGACTGGGCGACACGCGCGGATGCCTGGATCATCGAAGACGATTACCTGGGCGAACTCCAGCTGACACGCCGCGCGGCTCCCGCATTGGCGTCACTCGATCGTGCGGGGCGGGTGATTCATATCGGGTCCTTCAGCAAGACCATCAGTCCGACGCTGCGGCTTGGATTTGTCGTGGTGCCGGCCTCCCTGGTAGCCCGATTCGATGAAGCCGTGGCCTGCCTTGCTTCAGCGCCCGGACCGGCAGTGCAAATGGCAACTGCTGAATTCATGCGGGATGGGCACTATATCCGACACTTGCGTCGGATGAAGCGCATCTATGCAGGCCGAAGCCATGCACTGCTGGCTGCGCTGAGGTCCAGGGGATTCCAGGCCTATCCGGCCGGACTTGCCGTGGTGATGAGGCTTCCCGATGGCGCCGACGACAAGACGATCGCTCGGGAAGCCTATGCCTACGGCCTTGCGCCCGCCCCGTTGTCGGGGTGGTATTGCTCGGCGTCTACGCAGCGATCGGGACTGCTCCTTGGTGTTGCGACAGCGATTGAACAGCAGCTGCCGGCTGCCTGTGATCGCTTGCAACACCTGATCAGCAAGTTCTCCTAGCGCAAAGGCACTGACAGCACATGGGAAGGGTGGTACACGAATTCTTCAGCTTTTTGGTGCTTTTTTAAGTCCCAGGACCAGAAAAAATGGCGTTCACCGAATCGGAACGGGGCGTCACTCCGCTCCGCTGTGTCGTCGACTTTGCGCTGCGCTGCCAGCCTGCGCAGCTCAATGGAGAAAAGCCATGAAGATTTTCGTTGCAGGCGCAACTCGCGCCATCGGACTGCCGCTCGTGCGGGTACTTCGCGCACTGAACCATGAAGTACCCGGCTCGAGAGTCCGTAACTGCGCGCTAGCAGGTCGTTTCGCCATCTCCTGTGAGATTGTTAATTCTCCCCTTTTCATAGCGGCCATGCGCTGACACGTGGGTGGGCTGAACCGCTGGCCGGCACTGGTCTATCATTGACCAGCCTGTTTACCGTTGACCGCGAGCGAGCTGTGTGGCGGTTTGCCAGCAATCACGAGATAGCCATGTCCCGATACGTTGCCTTTCTTCGCGGCGTCAGCCCGATGAACGCCCGGATGCCCGAACTCAAGCGCTGCTTCGAGGCGGCGGGCTTCTCCGAAGTGAAAACCCTGCTCTCCAGCGGCAACATCGTGTTCAACGCGCGATCGTCGTCACTGGCCAGCCTGGAGCAACGCGCCGAGAAGGCGATGCAGTCTGAACTGGGCCACAGCTTCGACACCTTCGTCCGGCCGTCCCGCTATCTCCAGGACCTCATCGACTCGGACCCTTTCGCCGAGCTCAGCCTTGCACCTTCGGCCAAGCGGGTTGTCACCTTTCTCCGCAACCCGGTGCCACCAGACGTGGAGCTGCCCATCGAGCGCGACGGCGCAAGCATCGTCAAGGCCAATGCCACGGAGGTCTTCAGCGCCTACGTGCCCGATCCGAAGAAAGTCCCGGTGTTCATGCGCCTGCTCGAACGCTCGTTCGGGAAGGGCATCACCACTCGCACGCTCGATACCGTCGTCAAGTGTGCCAAGGCATAGGCTTCATGCGTAAGGCGGTCGCCCGAACACTCGCACCGAGTGGCTGAAACGGGCCGAACGACCTCATTCATCCACGCTGCCCGGGTTGCTTCGAATCTAATCCAGCGGCGGCTCGTTCCGTACCACCAGTTCCATGAACCCTGAACTCTGGTCGTACTCACGGGCGAAACGATGTTCGGGAAGCAGCGCCAGCAATATCTCGGCAGTCGTACGGACCGTGCAACCGCGCGCCACATGACCACCGAGCACCCGACCTCGCGAGTCCGCAACCGACATGTGCAGGTGCGCTCCATCCGGTGACAGGGATCCGGCGAGCGTCAGGATCTCCAGATTGCCACGCAGTTCGGTAGCGTCTTCCGCCCCGGCAAATCGCAATTGGGCAACGCTGAGGCTCCCGATTCCCTGGATGACGAAAGCCGCATGCAACTTGAGCCGACTCAGCACGTCTTCGAGTGCGGCACGCAGATCGTCGCCGGGAGAGAGGCGTAAGGGATGTGCTTGCATCGCGCGGTTCCAGGGTGGGGCTATGTGACAGGTTAAGGCGAATTGAGACCGATCGCAATTGAGCACCAGCTTTCGGTCATTGGCGTCCTGCTCTGCGCGGGACGCTGGTTTCGACAGCCTCCGGCGTCCGGCCGAGGCTGGTCGCGTAACACGTTACGTTACACGTAACACCCCGCCGCGGCTGCCAGTCGTCCGCAAAGGCCGGCAGGTCCGCGTCAACCTCCCGGAAACCCGCAGCGGGCCTGGCTCCCGCGCCTGTGCGCAATGGCACGAGGCGGCCTTGCCAGAGTTGGCATTGCCCTTGCTGGTACTGGTGCAGGGCGCTGGCCACGAAGCCAACGCCGGCAAACCGGAGGAAACAAGGATGAGCTGGACGAACCGTGGAGCGGCCGCCTGGGAACAAGTCCTGGGGCGCAACCGCGAGGCAAATGCCGTGGTGATCGACGACATGCCGGTGTACCGGCACGGAGTCATGCGCCTGCTCGGAGAAATGCCGGGCATTGGCCGGGTCGAACTCGTGGAAACGGACGCCCTGGCGGCACGCAATGCGCGCCTGCCGGCTCCGGCATTGCTTGTGTTCGGCATGCCGCCGGATCTTGCCGACGGCTGGCACCTGCTGCGCCTGGCCAGCCTGGCGCTGAAGCCAAGGCGCCTGCTGCTGGTCTCGGACAATATGTGGCTGCGTCTGCCACCAGGCCTCGACAGCCGCTTTGCCCGCTCCCTGTCCAGGTCCGCTTCGCTCGCGACGGTAGAACGGGACGTGCGCGCGCTGCTGGACCTTCCGCCTTCTGCGGAAGCCCCGCTCGGGCAAGACGCCGGGTCCGTAGCCTTCCAGCGCCCGTTTCACGTGCTCGCGTAAGCCGTTCACGCTGGCACCGGAGCGGGCAAGGCGCTTGGCAAGAGCCGGCGATCTTGCGCTTCGGAAAAATAGAAAGGTCCCCCGGGTTACGTGGGGCCAGGCGGAAGTGCAGGCCGAGGACGGTGCCATCTCCTGATGGCTCCTGCGTGTCCGCCTTCGTGCACGTCGCTAAATGGAGCTGCTACCCGCGGATGCAAAACTTCTTTCGGGGTTTTGCGGGACTTTGTTCCGGCTAGACAAGAACACACCTGAGGCCGCCGCCCCACCCACCTTACAAATACTTAAACAAATTCATCCCCTGAATCTGCATAAACGACTGCTGCGCCCCCTGCAGCGCCGTCTGCCGCTGGTAATACTCGGTGATCGCCTTCGCGTAATCCAGATCCTGCAGTCCCGACAGCGTCTGCGAGTACGTCAGGTCACGGTTGGACCCCACATCATCCAACGCATCGAGCTCGTTCATGCGCGAACCCACCGATGCCCGCACGGTCAGCACGTTGTCGAGCGAGTTGGAGAACTGGCGCGTGGCGGTGGAGATGACGTTGCCAAGATGCGCCCGATCACTGCTGTCGGGGGTGGGCTGGCGCAGCGTGTCGATCACGGTCTGCAGATTGGCGAACATGTCGGTGCCGGCCTCGCTGGCGGGAACCATGGTTATGGTGTCGCCGTCCTTGGGATCGCCGGTCACGTTGAAGCTGACGCCGGCGACGTCGATATGGGCTGGCGACGTGTAGGCGACGGGGCCCTTCACGACCGGTGCGGGGGTCGTGCCTGCCGACAGGTCGGTGATGGTGTATTCCATCTGGCCGCTGGCATTGGCCGCGAACGTGACCTGCATCGAGAGCCCATAGTCGGGATCGCTCGGGTTCGTGGTCGACACCGTGCCGAACGTGGCGCTGCCGGTGTTGTTGGCATTGCCCTTGACGACATAGCCGGCGCCGCCGGTCACGCTCATGAACACTTCGCGCCCGGTGTTGCCGGCGGGCATCTGGCGCGCCATATCGACCTGCAGCAGTTGCTGGCCGTTGTCGCCGATGTAGGCGCCCGGACCTTTGCTCTGCGTGAACGGCGCGCTGCCGGAGCGGGTGCCGCCAAACAGGTACTGGCCGTTGCCGTCGTCGGAGTTGGCCAGGCCCACCAGCTGGTTGTACAGGCCTTCCAGCGCCGTGGCCAGCGAGCCGCGGTCGGCATCGCTCATGGTGCCGTTGCCGGCCTGCACCAGCAGCGTCTGGATGTTCTGCGTGACCGTGGTCACGGACTGCAGTGCGTTTTCTTCCGCGGCCAGCGCGATATTGGCCTGCTTGCGCGAGGTTGCGTACTGGCCGTTGACGGCCTGTGCCTGGCTCACGCCCAGCGCGCGGGTGGCGCCGACGGGATCGTCGGACGGCGTCAGGATGCTGCGGCCGGTGCCTAGCTGCTGCTGGATATGCAGCAGCGAGCCCTGCTGGTAGTTCATCGAAGCCAGGCCTTGCTGGTACAGGGTGGAGCTTGCAACGCGCATATTGGTTACCTCTTCTGACTCTGCTGACGCTTGTGGGTGCCGCCGCTTACCTGCCGATGCCGATGATGGTGTCGAACAGCGTGCCGGCCGTCTGGATCACCCGGGCGTTGGCCTGGTACAGCTGCTGGAAGCGCAGCATCGACACGGTCTCCTCGTCCATGTTGACGCCGGACACCGATTGCTGCGCGGTCTTGATCTGGGTGGTGATGCTGTCCTGCGAGGCCGAGGCGATCTTGACCGACTTGGCGCGCGTGCCGACGTCGTTGACCAGCTGGGCATAGCCCTCGCTGAAGCTGGACACACCGCCGATGGTCTTGGCGTTCTGCAGCTTCGCCAGCGCCAGCATGTTGCCGTTGTCCTTGACCGCGCCGGCGTTGCTGCTCAGCGTGAAGGTGTCGCCCGTCGCGGGCGTGCCGCCGAAGCTGAAGGTCAGGCCGTTGAGGGTGTAGTCGGTATTGCTGCCGTTGGACACGGGCGCCGGCTGGGTCGCGAGCGGTCCGTTGGCATCGCTGAAGACATAGGTGGTTCCGTCGAACCTGGCGGTGATCGTGCCAGCCAGCAGCGAATAGCCGGGCGCGACCTTGCCCAGGCTGACCGTGCCGTTGCCCTTGTTCGACGCCGCCGCGTCGGCGCGAGCCGGCGATGCCGCGGCGATCCTGGCCGGGTCGCTGATCGCCATGTCGAAGCCGGTGGCGGCATTGCGCGTGGGCTGGATCGTGAACGAATCGTTGGTGCCCATCGCCGCATTGATCTCGACTGTGAAACCGTCGGCGCTGAACTGCAGCGGGTAGCTGGCGCCGCCGGCGGGCACCGGCGTGACCACCTGCTGGTTGTCGGAGAGACGCGTCAGCGTGTAGTTGGTACCGTCGAACTGCAGCTTGTAGTCGCTGGTGGTCAGGGCCGAGGCATTGTCGATCCTGGTCGTTGCCACCGTGGTCTTCACGGTGTTGTTGGCGTTGGGGATCGAGGTGGCGCTACCCAGTTCAAACATGTCGGTGCCAATCGCGCCGTTCAGGTCGATGCCCAGCTTGTGCTGCGCATTGAAGCTCTGGCCGATTGCCAGCGACAGCCGGCCGATGGCGTTCTGCGCCGCGTCCAGGGATTCGGTGCGGAACTGCAGCAGGCCGCCCAGCGAACCGCCGGTGATCGCGCCCGGCTCGCTCTCGAACACGTTGCCGTTGGGCAGGGTGTAGGCCACCACGGTGCGGTTGGGATCGGCCGCCGAGGCTACCGCCTTCAGCTCGTACGCGTCATTGCCCATCACCAGCGGCTGGCCGTTGCCGACGAAGACGTTGTAGGTGCCGCTGTCCTGCACCACCACCTTGGCGCCGACCAGCCTGGTCAGCTCGGCCACGGCCTGGTCACGCTGGTCCAGCAGATCGTTGGGCGGCTGGCCGCCGGAGGCAGCCTTCAGGCGGGTGATTTCCTGGTTCAGGTTGGCAATCTGCCTGGTGTACGCGTTGACCTGCGTGACGGCGGTGCCGACCTGCTCATTGACGCCCGATTGCAGCTGCTTGAAGTAGTTGCTGGCCGAGCGCACCTGCCCCACCAGCGCCTGCCCCGCCGACAGCATGCCCTGGCGCGCTGCCGGATCGGCCGGGGTGTCAGCCACTGCCTGCACCGCCGCGAAGAACTTCTGCATCAGCGGCGCCAGGCCGCCCTTCTGGTCGGCGAGCAGGTTGTCGATCTGGGCGATCTGGTCCGAGTACGCCGCCAGCGATGCGCTGGCCGAGGTGGCGCCGCGCAGCTGGCCGGTCAGGAACTCGTCATAGACGCGGATCACCGTGGTGGTGTTGGAGCCGAAGCCATAGAAACCCTGGCTGGTGTACTGGCCGCCGGCCGAGGCCACGATGGTATTCTGGCGCGAATAGCCTTCGGTCGCCGAATTGGCAAAATTGTGGCCGGTCGTCGTCAGCGCGTTCTGCGCGGTGTTCAGGCCGGAAAGACCAATACTGAAGAGAGACATTGTGCTCTGACCCCGGATTGATGGGACTACCGCGGCGAGGGCCGGCGGTGGTGGATGTGGAAGTTATCGGCTGGGTGGGGGCGGGACTTTAGGTGTGGAAGTGATCTTCGCCAGATCCGCTGGCTTCCCCCTGCCCTCAGGCTGCGACCTTCTTCATGATCTTCACCAGCTTGTGCCCGTACGCCGGATCGGTGGCATAGCCCGCGCGCTGCAAGCCATGCGCCGCCTCTTCAGCCGACGCCGCGCTGACCACGCCCGCGTAGCGCGGGTTGTTCGTCAGCAGGCGGGCATAGTCGGCACAGGCCTCGTCATACGAGCCATAGGCGCGAAACTTCGCCCGCACCTTCTGCGGCTGCCCGTCGACATATTCCGTGGTGGTGATCTCGGCCACACGCCCCTTCCAGCTGGCCCCGGCCTTGATGCCGAAGACGTTGAAGGTGGTGGAGCCGTCGGCGTGCGTGATCTCGCGCTGGCCCCAGCCGGATTCCAGCGCGGCCTGGCCTACGATCAGCCGCGCCGGCACGCCGCTGGCGCGCGCGGCGGCTTCCGCGGGCCCGGCCATGCGGGCGACAAAGGCGCTGACGTGGGACGGCGCGTCGTCCGGCAACCGTCCCAGCCTGTCCTCGCCCTGGCCACGGTCCGCGTACCACTGCGGCTGGTACTGGCGCAGGCCGGCAGTGGGATTCCAGTTCTGCCCCGGCACGATGGTGCCGATCGCCGGCAGGTCGGCCTGCTCGCCGGCGTCGGCCGGGATCGCCCCGGCGCCGCGGCTGTCGAGCAGCCTTGCCATCTCGGCATCGGCCGCCTTGCCTGACTCGGCCGGGCTCATGGCGCTCATGCCGGCCGGCATCGGCGTGCCCGTGGCGCGCGCCAGCTGCCGCACCATCACGTCGGCCAGGCCGATCCCGCGCGACGACATCTGCTGCGCAAGCTGCTGGTCCATCATCGACATATAGAGCTTGCTCTGCTCGTTGTCGAAGAGGCCGTCCTGCGGGGTGGCATCGCGCATGCTCTTGAGCACCATCTGCGTGAACACCGCCTCGAACTGCCTGGCGACGGCTTGCAGCGTATTGGCGTCGGCGCCGCCGCGCGCGCTGTGCTTGAGCGCCTCGAAGCCCTGCGTGTCCAGCGCAAAGCGCTGCGTCAGCTCCGCCGCCTGCGGGGGTCGTGCCGTGTTCATGGTCAGATCACTTCCAGCTCGGCGCGCAGCGCCCCGGCCGCGCGCATGGCTTCCAGGATGGTCTGCAGGTCGGCCGGGGTTGCGCCCAGCGCGTTCAGCCCCTTGACCACGGCGGCCAGCGAGGCGCCCGCCTTGACGATCTGCAGCGAGCCGCCCTGCTGCCTCATGTCGATCTGCGACACCGGCGCCACCACCGTCCGCCCTTCGCTAAATGGCGCGGGCTGGCTGATCACCGGTTGCGTGTTGATCACCACCGACAGGTTGCCGTGCGCCACCGCGCAGTCTTCCACGGTCACGGCCTGGTTCATCACGATGGAACCGGTGCGGGCGTTCAGGATCACCTTGGCCGCGGCCTTGGCCGGGGTCACGTCGATGTTCTCGATGCGGGCCAGGAAGCCCACGCGCGCGGCCGCCGAGGCCGGCGCACGCACCTGCACCACGCGCCCGTCCAGCGCCGCGGCAACGCCGCCGCCCATGGAGCGGTTGATGGCTTCCACCACGCGCTCGGCGGTGCCGAAATCGGTGTCCTTCAGTTCCAGGTTGAGCACGCCGCCATCCGGCTGGAACGGCGCCACCGCGCGCTCAACGATCGCGCCATTGGCGATGCGCCCCACCGCCAGCTGGTTGACCTGCACCTTGCTGCCGTTGGCCGACGCGCCCGCGCCGCCCACCAGCATATTGCCCTGGGCGATGGCATAGACCTGGCCGTCGGCGCCCTTGAGCGGGGTCATCAGCAGCGTGCCGCCGCGCAGGCTCTTGGCATTGCCCATCGACGACACCACGATGTCCAGCTGGCTGCCGGGTTGCGCGAACGCAGGCAGCGAGGCGGTCACCATCACCGCCGCCACGTTCTTGAGCTGCATGTTCTTGCCGGCCGGCAGCGTGATCCCCAGCTGCGAGAGCATGTTGGTCAGGCTCTGCGTGGTGAACGGCGTCTGCATGGTCTGGTCGCCGGTGTTGTCCAGGCCGACCACCAGGCCGTAGCCCACCAGCGGGTTCTCGCGCACGCCCTGGAACGTGGCCAGGTTCTTCAGACGCTCGGCCTTGGCGACGCTGGCAAAGGCGCCAAAGGCCACGCCCAGCGCCAGGCTGATCACGCTCAGGCGCAGCAGGCGGGACAGGAAACGGGCGAGCATCGGAGCAGACATGGCGCGGTCAGAACGGTGAAACATTGAGGAAGAAGCGCTGCAGCCAGCCCATGTTCTGCGCTTCGTCGATCACACCCTTGGCGGTGTATTCGATGCGCGCATCGGCGACCTGCGTCGACAGCACGGCGTTGTCGCCGGTGATCGTGCGCGGATTGACCACGCCGGAGAAGCGGATGAACTCGGCGCCCTGGTTGATGGCCATCTGCTTTTCGCCGGAGACCACCAGGTTGCCGTTGGTGAGCACCTCCAGCACGGTCACGGTGATGGTGCCGTTGAAGGTATTGGCCGCGCTGGCGCCGCCGCTGGCCTTCATGGTGTTGGCGCCGTTGATGCTGGCGTTGCTGCTGCTGTTGAACAGGCCGCTGAGCGCGCGCGGCACGGCATCGAACGCCAGCGCGGTGTTGCCGGTGCGGCTGGTATTGGTGCCGGAATTCTTGCTGGCGTTGACGTTCTCGGTTATCAGGATCGTCAGGATGTCGCCCACATTGCGCGGACGCCGGTCCTCGAACAGCGGGTTGCCGGCGTAGGACGACTGGTAGATCGAGCCCGAAGCCGGCCCCATCGGCCGCGGCTCTGCGCGCGCGGTGGTGGGCAGTTGCACCAGCGGCTCGCGCGGCATCAGCGCGCAGCCGCCGCTGGCCAGCATTGCCACGCCGGCCAGGCAAACCAGCGCATGCGCGCCCAGGCGGGAAAGCAAGGTGGCCATGTTCACACCAGTCAACCCAGTTGCGACAGGCGCTGCAGCATCTGGTCGGATGCCTGCACGGCCTTGCTGTTGATCTCATACGCGCGCTGGGTCTGGATCATGCTGACCAGCTCTTCCACCACGTTCACGTTGGACGCTTCCACGTAGTTCTGCTGCACCACGCCAGCGCCGTTCAGGCCCGGCACGGTGGTGTTGGGCGCGCCCGAGGCATCGGTCTGCACGTACAGGTTCTCGCCCATGCTTTCCAGGCCGGCCGGGTTCATGAAGGTGGCCAGCTGCAGCTGCCCCACCTGCACGTTGGCGCTGGAGCCGGGCTGCGTCACCGACACGGTGCCATCGCGCGCAATGGTCATCGACAGCGTATTGGCCGGGATGGTGATGGCGGGCTGGATCACGAAGCCGCTGGAGGTCACCAGCTGGCCGTTCTGGTCCACCTGGAACGAGCCGTCGCGGGTGTAGGCGGTGGTGCCGTCGGGCAGCGCCACCTGGAAGAAGCCCTGGCCCAGGATGGCCACGTCCTTGGCATTGCCAGTCTGCTGCGGGTTGCCCTGGGTGTGGATGCGCTCGGTGGCCACGGGGCGCACGCCGGTGCCCAGCTGCATGCCCGACGGCAGCGTGGTCTGGTCCGACGACAGCGCGCCGGGCTGGCGGATGGTCTGGTACATCAGTTCCTCGAACACCGCGCGGCCGCGCTTGAAGCCGTTGGTCGACACGTTGGCCAGGTTGTTCGAGATCACGTCCATCTGCGTCTGCTGCGCATCAAGGCCGGTCTTGGCAATCCAGAGAGAGCGGATCATGGTGGTCCTTGCGTTGGTGCTGGCACGGTGCGCCGTGCCGGTCAGTCATTCAGGTCAGTTGGTCGAGAGCAGCTGGTTGGCGCGCTGCTCGTTGCCGTCGGCGCCCTGGATCATCTTCATCTGCATCTCGAAGCGGCGGGCATTGGCGATCATCTCGACCATGGCTTCGGTCGGGTTGACGTTGCTGCCTTCCAGCGCGCCCGAGATCACGCGCACGGTGGGATCGGCCTCCAGCGGCTGCGCGCCGGGACGCAGGCGGAACAGGCCGTCATCGCCGCGCGCGATGGCGTCGTTGGGCGGGTTGACCACGCGCAGCCGGCCCACCTGCGCCAGGCCGGCAGAGGCTTCGCCGGGGCCGCGCGCGGTGATGGTGCCGTCGGTGCCGATGGTCACCTGCGAGCCCGGCGGCACCGCCAGCGGACCGCCATCGCCCATCACCGGCAGGCCGGAGATGGTCTGCACCTGGCCGTCCTGCGCCACCTGCAGCGCGCCGGCGCGGGTGTAGGCCTCAGTGCCGTCCGGTGCCTGCACCACCAGCCAGCCATTGCCTTGCAGCGCCACATCCAGCGTGCGGCCGGTGTAGGTCAGCGGGCCGGCGCGCATGTCGGCGCCGGGGGTCGAGGCCACCGTAAACGCGCGCGTGCCCGCCTCCGGCCCGACCACCGGCACCGCGCGGTACAGGTTGACCTGCGCGCGGAAGGCCGGCGTGGAGACGTTGGCGAGGTTGTTCGATACCGCCGCTTGCTGGTCGAGTATCTGCTTGGCGCCCGACAGGGCGGTGTAGATCATGCGGTCCATGGCGGCGGCTCAGCTCAGCGTAGCGGTCACAGGTTGACCAGGGTCTGCATGACCGTGTCCTGCGCCTTGATGGTCTGCGCATTGGCCTGGTAGTTGCGCTGCGCAACGATCAGGTTGACCAGCTGGCCGGACAGGTCCACGTTGGAAGCTTCCACCGCATTGGAGCGCAGCGTGCCCATGCTGCCGCCGGCCACGCCGACCAGCGCCTGGCCGGAGGCGCCGGTGGCCGACCACACGTTGTCGCCCTCCGGCTTCAGGCCTTCGACGTTGCCGAATGCGGCCATCACGATCTGGCCGAGCGGCTTGGTCTGCTCGTTGGAATAGTTGCCGGTGATGGTGCCGTCGCCATTGACCGAGAAGCCCAGCAGGCTGCCCGAGGTGTAGCCGTTCTGGCTGAGCTGCTTGACGTCGTTGTCGGCGCCGAACTGGGTGGTGCCGGTCAGGTCCAGCTTCATCGCCATAGCCTGCGCGCCATTGGCGGCCGGCTGGCTCAGGGTGATGGCGCCGGCCGCCGGCGATTGCAGTGCGCCGGCATTGTCGAACGCGAGTGTGACCGGTGCGCCGCCGACGGCATTGCCGTTGACGTCGGTCACATACATGCGCCAGTCGGTGCCACCGGCGACGGTCGGGGCGCCCGCCGACTTGGCGAAGTACGCCATCAGCTGCTGCTTGTTGCCCAGCGAGTCATAGACGTTGATCGCCGTGCTGTAGTTGAACATATTGCTGGTCGGCGGCGAGCCGGCCGCGCTGGCGAAGGCCTGCGTCGGCACGGTGGCGCGCGAGTCAAGCTGGAACTTGGCGGTGATGTTGCTGGTAGCGCGGGGCTCCATCTGCGCGTTGCTGATCACCAGCGGCTGCGGCTGCACGCCCGCGCCGCCGGCCACGCCCGCCGGATAGCCGGTCACCTGCAGGCCCTGCATATTGGTGATGCGGCCGTCTTCCTGGCGCTGGAACTGGCCGTTGCGCGAGTAGTAGACCGCGCCTTCCGGGCTGGTCAGGCGGAAGAAGCCGTTGCCGTTGGTGATAGCCACATCCAGCGAGCGCCCTGAGGCTTCGATATTGCCCTGGTTGAACGACTGCACCACCGAGTTCACGCGCACGCCCAGGCCGATCTTGGTGCCTGCGTAGACATCGGCAAACTGCGCTGCCGATTGCTTGTAGCCAACCGTGTTGGCGTTGGCGATGTTGTTGCCAATCACGTCCAGATTGGACGCGGCGGCGTTCAGGCCGCTTACCCCTTGACCGAAACCCATGATTGCTTCCTTTTTGCTTGGTCGTTGAAGCCGGCCGGCGCCTGTGCGCTGCCGGCACCTGCGTTTCAGAGAATGCGGCGTACGTCGTCGACGTTCGCGGTCTGTCCGTCGCCCAGGTCCACCAGCACGCCGCTGGCGTCGCCGCTGATGCTCTGGACCTTGCCGTAGACCAGCGCCACCGGCTGCACCGAGGTGCCGTTGGCGGTGGCGGTCACCTTGAAGGTGTAGTCGCCGTCGGCCACGGCCGCGCCGGCGTTGTTCTTGCCGTCCCATGCGACGTTGTGCACGCCCGCGGTCTGCCCCTTCATGTCGATGGTGCGCACCACGTTGCCGTCCTTGTCGAGCACGTCGACGGTGACCGCATCCGCGGTCGACGGCAGGTCCAGGCCAAACTTGCCCGGCACGCCGCCTGCCACCGACACCTGCTTGCCCGGCACCATCACGGTATGGCCGATCAGCGCCGCGGAGTCCATGGCGCGGCTGGCGCTGACCTGCGACAGCAACTGCGACAGCGTCGCGTTCATGGTCTGCATGCCGCTGACCGTGCTGATCTGCGCCAGCTGCGAGGTCAGCTGCGCGTTGTCCATCGGGTTGAGCGGGTCCTGGTTGTTCATCTGCGTGACGAGCATGGTCAGGAAGTTGTTCTGCAGCTCGGACGCGCTGGCGCTGCCGCTCTTGAGGGCGTCGTTGATGCCCTGGGTGTTGCTGCCTACCGCGGAGGTGGTTGTCATGTCGGTTCGTTGTGTGCGTGCTGGTGGAGGCGTTGCCGATACAGGCCGAGGCTTGTCACTGGCCGATCGTCAGCGTCTTGAGCATCATGTTCTTGGCGGTATTGAGCACTTCCACGTTGGCCTGGTAGGAGCGCGAGGCCGAGATCATGTTGACCATCTCCTCCACCGGGTTGACGTTGGGCATCACCACGTAGCCCTGGGCATTGGCCATGGGGTGCGTGGGGTTGTGCACCATGCGCGGCGGCGACGGGTCTTCCGACACGCCTCGCACCTGCACGCCGCCGATGTCCGTCTGCCCCGGTGTGGGCGCCATGCCGAACACGACCTGCTTGGCGCGATAGGCCTGGCCGTCGGGGCTGACCACGCTGTCGGCGTTGGCCAGGTTGGAAGCGGTCACGTTCATGCGCTGCGACTGCGCGGCCATGGCCGAGCCCGCGACGTCGAAGATGTTCATTGCCGGCATGCGCTCTCTCCCTTACTGCTCGATCTATTGCTGGATGGCGGCCAGCATGGTCTTGATCTTTGAATTCATCACCGTCAGGCCGGACTCGAAGTGCACGGCGTTGTCGGCGAAGGCCACGCGCTCGGCATCCATTTCCACGGTGTTGCCGTCGACGCTGGACTGCAGCGGGATGCGGTAAGCCAGGTCGAATTCCTCGCGCCCCGGGGCCTGCGCGGGCAGATGGCGCACCGAGGTGGTGGACAGCGACATGCCCTCATTGCGATGGCCGCGTTCGACGCTCTGCGCCAGCGTGCTGGAGAAATCAAAATCGCGCGCCTTGTAGCCGGGCGTGTCCGCGTGCGCGATGTTGGAGGCAATCACCGACTGCCGCTGGTTGCGCAGGCTCAGCGCTTCCTGCTGGAAACGTAGTGCCGCGTCGAGTCTGTCAATCATCTGGGATCTCCCTGCTCACGTGAACGGAGCGAACGACCTTCTTCAGGGTTGCCATCTTAGGCGGCGACCTGTCACGCCAATCGGATGAATAAGGACGGGAAATCCATGCATTTCGGCCCGCCCTCGCGCGAGGGGCTGCCTACAATGGGACCCCGATGACAGATGTAAACGGGGCGCGCGGCCAGTCACGGGGCGGTGCGCCAGGCATGCCGTGCATGCCGTGCCGTCCTTGCCGGGAAGTCCAGATGAAACAGAATCGCCGCAACGCCCGCAGCCTGGCGCAAGCCCTGCTGGCGGCCTGCCTGCTTGGGCCCGCCGCCGCCGGTGCCGCGCCGGCGCAGGTCATGCCCGTCGCCATGCAGGCGGCGGCCGCGCACGGCCAGCAGCAGGCTGCCTATGCTGCCAACCCCGCTGCCAGCCCCTTTGCCGAAGACCCCGCGCGCGTTGCCGTGGAACGCTTCCTGCTGCAGCAGACCGCCGGCCTGCCGGGCAAGGTCAGCGTGCAGGTGGCGCCGCCTTCGGGTGGGCGCGCGCCGGATTGCCTTGCGCCCGACCCGTTCCTGCCCGCCGGCACGTCGCCTTGGGGCCGCGTCTCTGTAGGCGTGCGCTGCGGCGGTGAGCGGCCGTGGGTGCGCTACATGCAGGCGCGCGTGTCGGTGCTGACCGATTACTACGTCGCCGCGCGCGCGCTGGGCCCGGGCGAGCCGGTCGGCCAGGCCGATATCGAAGTCCGCCAGGGCGACCTGGGCACGCTGCCGCGCGCGGTGATCACCGACCCGGCGCAGCTTGCCGGCGCGGTCACCGCCAACCGTATTGCCGCCGGCTCGCCGATACGGTCTGACCTGCTGCGCAAGGCCATCGCCGTGCGCCAGGGCCAGACCGTCACCGTGGCCGTGGAAGGCGATGCCTTCCAGATCACCAGCGAAGGCAAGGTGCTGGCCGATGCCGCCACTGGCAACACCGTGCAGGTGCGCCTGCGCAGCGGCCAGGTGGTCAACGGGCTGGTGCGCAGCGGCGACACCGTGGTGCTGCAGTAGCCCGCCGAAAGTGCCTTGATCGTGGCCAAAAGACTGCAAACCCGTGGCGGGCGGCATGCGAAAATGCCGCCGACATCGCTGCGCGGCGAAATCGGGGCGAGCGCCCTAAAGAATTCGCCGGCGCAACCGTAATGCCATAGGAAACCAGCAAGGAACGCCCCGTGAAGATCAACCACACCGCCTCGTCCCGGCCCGCCGACGCCCCCGCGGACGCTGCCGCCGCCCGGCCCCAGGCCGCGCCGGCCAGCGCCGCGGCGCCGTCCGCCGGCCTGAGCGTCAGCCCGCTGGCCGCCCAGGTGCGCGACATCAGCGCCCGCCTGGCGCAGCCCACGGACGACGATATCGACACCGCCAAGGTCGAAGAGATCCGCCAGGCCATCGCCGAGGGCCGGATCAGGATCGACCCGGGCAAGATTGCCGACGGCCTGCTCGCGACCCTGCGCGAGCTTGGCCAGGCCGAACCCCGCTAGCCCAAATGAACCAGAGCCTGATCCAGTCCCTGCAGCGCGAAACCGAAGGCATCCAGGCCTTCGGCCAACTCCTCGCCGAAGAGCGCGACGCCCTCAAGCGGGGCGACTTCCAGTCCCTGAGCGGACTGCTGACGCGCAAGGTTGAACTGGGCCAGGCCCTGTCCCGCCAGCTCAAGGCCCGCGAAGCCCAGATGGGCGCGCTTGGCCTGCGCGCCGGCCCCGAAGGCCAGCTGCTCGGCCGCCAGGTCGACCCGGCCGTGGCCGACGCCTGGCGCCAGCTGATCTTCGCCGCGCGCACCGCGCGCCACGGCAACGCCCTGAACGGCGCCGTCGTCAACGCCCACCTCGACTTCACCCGCGAAGCCATCCAGGCGCTGCGCCAGCATGGCGGCGGGGATGCGGGGTTGTATGGGAAGGATGGGAAGGCGGCTGCCGGGGCTGGTGGGGTGAGTCTGGCGGCGGGTTGAGGCGATCGCCAGATGTTCCGTTCTTTCGTCACTTATTCAGAAGTGACGAAAGAACCGAACATTCACTCCTACCTAAACCCCACCACCACCTCATTGCTGCGCCCCTGCAGCACCGGCACCAGGCTGCCCTGCCCCGGCACCCGGAACGCAAACACAAAGCCCTTGGTGGCATCATCCCCGAAGAACGCATCGGTCTTGCCTTCCGCCTGCGGCAGCAGCACGCAGCGCTGGGCATTGCAGAGATAGGCTTGCAGTTCCAGCGGTGGGGTCTTGGCGAAGCTGTAGCGCCAGCGCACCGACGTGATGACCCCTTCTGACTGCGGCAAGACGCCGGTGGGCAGGATCGGCGGCGACACCGCGCGCTGTCCGCGGCCGTGGAGTGCCGGCCCGTTGACCGATCCGGTCCAGGCGTGGCGGGTGCCGCCCTCGATGGCGGCCCAGGCGCAGGCCGATGCGGCAGCCAGCAGCCAGCAAGCGCCGCGCGCGGCGCGGCCCAGCGCCTGCATCACAGCAAGCCGCGCAGCTGGTTGCGCAGCCGCGTGATCGCCTGGCCGCGGATCTGGCACACGCGCGACTCGGTCACATCGAGCACCGCGCCGATCTCGCGCAGGTTCAGCTCCTGGTCATAGCACAGCGACAGCACCAGCTTCTCGCGCTCCGGCAGCCGGTCGATGGCGCGGATCAGCGCCTCGCGCATGCCGCTTTCCATCAGCACGGTCAGCGGGTTGCCGTCATCGCTGCCGCCAAGGTGCCGGTCCAGGAAGTCTTCTTCGCCGGAGCGCTCGAAATCCTCGTAGTGCAGCAGCTGGCAGCCATAGACCTCATTGAGCAGCAGCTGGTATTCGTCCAGCGCCATCTCCATGGCCTCGGCCACTTCGGAGTCGAGCGGCGCGCGCCCGAGCTTCTGCTCCAGCCCGCGCTGCGTGCGCTCGATGCGCCGGGTGAACTGGCGCAGGCTGCGCGACTGCCAGTCGTTGGCGCGCACCTCGTCAAGCATGGCGCCGCGGATGCGCTGGCTGGCGTAGGTCTCGAAGCGCGCGCCGTGGGTGTCTTCATAACGCTTGGCGGCATCCAGCAGGCCGATCATGCCGGCCTGGATCAGGTCGTCGATCTGCACGCTGGCAGGCAGCCTGGCGGCCAGTTGCAGGGCGATGCGGCGCACCAGCTGTGCATGCGCCTTGACCACATCGGCCTGTTCGAGCTTTCCCTGGATCGTGTACATGGTGCAATTCTCGTGAATGCTGGATTGCTGGACCGCCGCAACGTGCGGCGGGGGCTGGCTCAGGGTCTGGTTCGGTTGGATGGCATGGCTGGCAGGCTCAGGCCATTGCGGCTGCGGGCGCGGGCGCGGACGTGTCCGCGCGCAGCGGCCAGGCACCGATGCTGCCGGCGGTGCGGCGCAGCGCGGTGGTGGCCGGCGCCGCCGGAAACGCCTCGACCACGCAGCGCCCCAGTTGCACGCCGCGCGCCACCAGCGGGTCGGATGGCAGCCAGCCCGCGCACAACGCCTCAACGCCCAGGTACTGGCTGGCCGTGCGCGCGAGGTTGCGCAGGATCGCCTGCACCGTAGCCTCGCTCGCCGCCATGTTGACGATCAGGTGGAACTGGCGCCAGGCATACAGGTGGTGCAGGCGCTTGATGCAGGCGTAGGCGGCGGTGATCGACGCCAGTTCAGGCCGCATCACGATCAGCACGTTGTGCGCGCCGCCCGCGAGCGGCGACAGCGCGCCGTCGGCATCGACGCCGGCATCCACCAGCACGCTGCGAAAACCGCTCGCGGCAGCGGCCGGCAAGGCGCTGCCCGGCACATTCCGGCCAGCCGGCAGCACCGACAGCACGCCACCGGAACCGGTGCCTGCAGCAGCTTCCAGCGACAGGCGGCCTGCGCTGACATCGGCCAGGGTGCCGGCGGGCCTGGCGCCGGACAGCCGCGTGGCGCACGCCGCGGCGGCGTCTTCGTCGACCAGCAGCACGCGTTCGCCCTGCATGGCCAGCGCGTGCGACAAGCCCAGCGCCACGGTGGTGGCGCCGGCACCGCGTTCGCTGGCGACCACGGCGATACGGCGCGTCGTGCGCGGCGCCAGCATCCGGCGCAGGCTCTCGGCCTGGTCCATGGCGAGGGCGCTCACTGCAACACCTCCATCGCTTCAGCGGGCACGGCGGTGCCGCGGCCCGGATAGTTTTCCAGCACGTCGAGCAATGCCAGCATGCGGCCCATGCCTTCATTGAGCACCGTGCCCGGCACCGGCACGCCCTGGCGCACCGTGCGGCCAGCCAGGCGCGCGAGGAAGGCGGGCGCGGCCGCGGTCGGCGCGTGTTCCAGGCGCAGCACCGACAGGCCCAGCTGCAGTGCGGCCAGCGCGGCGCCGGCGGCGTGGCCGCTTTCGGCGTCCTGGGCGAAGTGGTCGATGGCGTGGCGCAGCGTGCGCAGGCGCGCATCGGCTGCGTCGGTCCACAAGGCCCAGCGCGCCACCTGCGCGGCATCTTGCGCCAGCGCCGGGTCGCACAGCAGGTAACGGGTATCCAGCAGTTCGCCGGTGGCGCGGTCGGCCAGGCGGGCCACCACCAGGCAGGCATCGATGCCGCCTTCGGGCGTGCCCTTGCCGCGCACCGGGCTGTCCGGCACGCGCACTTCGGCGCTGGCCAGCCAGCGCACGGCTTCACGCTCGCGCACGGTGTCCTCGCCCACGGCGTGGAAGGTCAGCGTGTCGGCCAGCGCATCGAGCTTCCAGGCGGCGCCGGCGCTGACCACGCGCGCGGTCTTGCGCGCGCTGGCCACCCAGCGCTCGCCGGCCTGCTGCCAGCGTGCCAGCGTGGCGGCGGTCGGTACGGCATCGATCAGGTTGACCACCTTGCGCGCGGCGCTCATGGCGGCGCGCAGGCTGGCGGCATCGGACTCGGCCTCGCCCAACGGCTGGCCGGCACGGCCGGTCGGGGTCACGGTGGCGGCCAGCGGCATGCCGTCGCGGTCGGCGAGCCACAGCGTGTGCTGCATCGGCTGCGGCGTGCGGCGGCCGGGCACGGCCACTTGCAGCGTGGCGGCACTGGCCAGCACGTACTGCTCGCACTGGCGGGTCACGTCGCGGCAGACCGCTTCGCGCACCTGCTGCGACATCGCGCGCAGGGCCGGGGCGCCGGCGCTGCGCTGTTGCCACAGCGAGCGCGCCAGGTCCAGACCCAGGCCCGCGCCATTGAGTTCCGCCACGCACTGGCTCAGCGCGTCGGCGCTGTCGGTCAGCGAGCGCAGCACCTCGTCGGCACCGCCACGCGCGGGGGCCTCGTCATCGGTGCCGGCGCTGCGCCGGCGTGCGGCGTCCGCATCGGCAAATACCGAACCGCGGCGCGGCGTCAGGAAGGCGCGCTCCACCAGCGCGGTGCTGTTGGCCAGCTCAAGGTGCTCGGGCACGCGCTGGCCGGTGGAGGCGTAGAACACCGGCAGGCGGTGGCGGATCACCACGTCCAGCACCGAGCCCAGGTGGGTGGCCTCATCCAGCTTGCTGATGATGCAGCCGTCGATGCCGCCCCCATCCGGCGCGGCGTCATGACGGTAGGCATGCACCACTTCATTGAGGGTATCGCCGTGGCTGGCGCCGTTGAGCAGCAGCACGCGCTGCACCGGCGCCGGCACGCCGGCCAGCATCGCGATCTGTTCCGACAGGCTGCGGTCGCGCTGGCTCATGCCGACGGTGTCGATGATCACCAGGTGCTTGTCCTTCATCGCCGCCAGCGCGAAGCGCAGGTCGGCGGCATCCTTTACCGCATGCACCGGCACGCCCAGGATGTCGCCGTAGATGCGCAGCTGTTCGTGCGCGCCGATACGGAAGCTGTCGGTGGTCAGCAGCGCCAGCTTGTCGGCGCCGTGGCGCAGCACGAAGCGCGCCGCCAGCTTGGCCGTGGTGGTTGTCTTGCCTACGCCGGTGGGACCCACCAGCGCCAGCACGCCGCCTTGCGCGAACAGGCTGTCCTCATCGCCCAGCACCGGCAGCTTGCTGGCCAGTTCGGTGCGGATCCAGCCCATGGCCGCGGGGCGGTCGTAGCCCAGCGGCAGCCGCGCCAGCAGCGTGCGCGCCAGCTGCCCGGAGAAGCCGGCGCCGACCATCCATTCAAACAGGGATTCGCGCAGCGGGTCGCTGGCGGCCACGCCGTGCGCTGCCGCGCTTGGAACCGCGCTTTGGGCAGGGCTGATCCCGGCCAGCTGGCGCTCCAGCATTGCGCGCATCGATTGCAGCTCACCGCGCAGGTCGCCGATGGCGGCGGGCTCGACCACCGGCGCGGGCGGCACGTAGACCTGTGCCGTGGCCTGCACGCTGCCCAGATCCGCATCGCGCATGGCGACGATCTCCACGCCGCCCTCGACGGTGCGGTTGGACAGCACCACGGCGTCCGGGCCCATGGCTTCGCGCACCTGGCGCATGGCTTCGCGGCCGTTGGCCGCGACAAACTTGGCTACGCTCATCTATGACTCCTCACGCGCCGATCATGGCGGTGATGCGGATATTGCGGTTGTCCGGCACCTCGGCATGCGACAGCACCCTCAGCTGCGGCATGGTGCGCCGCAGGAAGCGCGCCATCAGCGGGCGCAGCTGCGACGGCACCAGCAGCACCGGGTCCATGCCCAGCTGCTCCTGGCGCGTGACCGCGCCCTGGGTCTGCTGCAGCAGCGCATCGGCCAGGCCCGGCTCGATCCCGCCGCCATTGGTCAGCGCCTGCGACAGCACGCGCTCCAGGCCGGCATCGAGGCCGATCACCTGCAGGTCGGCGTTGTTCGGGAACAGCTGCTGCGTGATCGCGCGGCCCAGCGCCACGCGCACCATCGCGGTCAGCTCGTTCGGGTCGCTGATCTTGGGCGCATGCTCGGCCACCACATCCAGGATGGTGCGCATGTCGCGGATGGGAACGCCTTCGTCCAGCAGGTTCTGCAGGATCTTCTGCAGCGCGGTCAGCGAAATGGCCTTCGGCACCAGGTCTTCGGTCAGCTTGGGCGAGTCCTTGGCGATGCGGTCCAGCAGCGCCTGCACTTCCTGGCGGCCCAGCAGCTCGGCGGCGTGCATGTGGATCAGGTGGTTCAGGTGCGTGGCCACCACGGTGCTGGCATCGACCACGGTATAGCCGTAGGACTGCGCCTGCTCCTTGATGCCCGCGTCGATCCATACCGCCGGCAGGCCGAAGGCAGGATCGCGCGTGGCCGCGCCAGGCAGCGTGCCGCTGACCTGCCCGGGGTTGATCGCCATCCACTGGCCCGGCATGGCTTCGCCGCGGCCGATCTCCACGCCCTTGAGCGTGATGCGGTAGGCGTTGGGCTTGAGCTCCAGGTTGTCGCGGATATGCACCACCGGCACCAGGAAACCGATCTCCTGCGCCACCTTCTTGCGGATGCTCTTGATGCGGCCCAGCAGCTCGCCGTCCTGCGCGCGGTCCACCAGCGTGATCAGGCGGTAGCCCACTTCCATGCCGAGCGGGTCGACCAGCGTGACGTCGTCCCAGCTCGCTTCAGTGGATTCCTGCGCCACCGCCGGGGTGCGCTCCTCGCGCTGCTTGACCTGCTCCTGCGTGGCGGCGCGGCGCGACATATAACGGCCCATCCACACCAGCGCGCCCGCCAGCAGCAGGAAGGCAAAATGCGGCATGCCCGGGATGATGCCCATCAGGCCGATGATGCCCGCGGTCAGGTACAGCACGCGCGGGTTGGCAAAGAGCTGGCCGGTGAGCTGCTCGCCCACGTCCTGCTCGTTCGACACGCGCGACACGATCACGCCGGCGGCGGTGGAGATCACCAGCGCCGGGATCTGCGCCACCAGGCCGTCGCCGATGGTCAGCAGCGTGTAGTTGTGCACGGCGGTGCCGAAGTCCAGGTCGTGCTGCACCATGCCCACCACCATGCCGGCGGCAACGTTGATGAACATGATCAGCAGGCCCGCCACGGCATCGCCGCGCACGAACTTGCTGGCGCCGTCCATGGCGCCGTAGAAGTCGGATTCCTGCGCCACTTCGGCGCGGCGCTTCTTGGCGGCGGCTTCGTCAATCAGGCCGGCGTTCAGGTCGGCATCGATCGACATCTGCTTGCCGGGCATCGAATCCAGCATGAAGCGCGCGCCGACTTCGGCGATACGCCCCGCACCCTTGGTGATCACCATGAAGTTGATCACCACCAGGATCGCAAACACCACGATGCCGACCGCGAAGTTGCCCCCTACCAGGAAGTGGCCGAAGGCCTCCACCACCTTGCCCGCGGCGTCCGGGCCGGTATGGCCTTCGAGCAGCACCACGCGCGTGGAGGCCACGTTCAGCGACAGGCGCAGCAGCGTGGTGAACAGCAGCACCGCCGGGAAGGCGGCAAAGTCCAGCGGCTTCTGCGTGTACATGCTGACCAGCAGCACCATGATCGCCAGCGCGATATTGAAGGTGAACAGCAGGTCCAGCACGAAGGCCGGCAGCGGCAGGATCATCATCCCCAGGATCATGATGATCAGCAGCGGCCCGGTCATGGCCTTGAGCTGGCCGGCGGAGCGCAGGCCGGGCAGGTTGAACAGGTTGCTCAGAGCGTTCATTCGCGCATTTCCGGTACGGCGAGTTCATCGGGCACCGGCAGGTCCGCGGGTGCCTGCGGCTGCGGGCCCTGCGAGTAATGCCAGTGCTTCAGTTGATAGACCCAGGCCAGCACTTCGGCCACGGCGGTATACAGTCCGGCGGGGATTTCCTGGCCCAGCTCCACGTGGCGGTGCAGCGCACGCGCCAGCGGCGGGGCCGACATCAGCGGCACGCGGTGCTCTGCAGCCAGCTCGCGGATGCGGGCGGCAATATCGCCGGTGCCCTTGGCCACCACGCGCGGCGCGCCCATGCGCCCCTCCTCATAGCGCAGCGCCACGGCAAAGTGGGTGGGGTTGGTCACCACCACGTCGGCCTTGGGCACCTCGGTCATCATGCGGCGGCGCGCCATGGCGCGCTGCTGCTGGCGGATGCGGCCCTTGATATGCGGGTCGCCCTCGCTTTCCTTGAATTCCTGCTTGACCTCTTCCTTGGTCATGCGCAGCTTCTTGAAGAACTCCCAGTACTGCCACGGCACGTCGATGGCCGCCACCACCAGCAGCGACAGCGACACCACCAGGCAGCAATACATGACCAGGTCCACCATGTGCAGCAGCGCTTCCTGCACCGGCGCATTCATCAGCGCGATGGCCTCGGGCAGGCGCCGCCACAGCACCCAGGCGCCCACGCTGCCCACCAGCAGCGACTTGGCCACGGCCTTGAGCAGCTCCACCAGCGAATGCGCGGAGAACATCCGGCCCAGCCCCGCCAGCGGCGACAGGCGCGAGAACTGCGGCGCGAAGGACTTGCCCGAGAACACCCAGCCCCCCAGCAGCAACGGCGCCGCCAGCGCCGCAACGCCGAACAGGAACAGCAGCGGCAGGAAGGCCAGCAGGCTGTCCCACACCATCATGGCAAAGCGCGACAGCATGCGCGAGGTATCGAACGCCGTTGCCGGCTCGAAGCGCAGCGCCCCCTGCATCACCTGGTTCAGGCTGCGGCCCAGATGGCCGCCCAGCGTCCACAGGCCGGTCACGCCGGCGATCAGCATGATGAAGGTGGCGAGCTCGCGCGAACGCACTACCTGCCCCTCCTCGCGCGCCTTTTCCAGGCGCCGGGGTGAGGCGGGTTCGGTTTTCTCGAGGTCGCTTTCTTCGGACATCCATGCTCCGTGCGAAGCGGCAGGCCGCTATTCGTCAGCAGGGATTATCGAAGCGTGGGGGGCTTCCCATTCGCGCGAACAGGCGGGGGAATTGGGTGTTGTTTGGGAAATGGGGACGCCTGGGGGTTAACGGCGAGCAGGCTGGGGGACTTTAGGGGGAATCTGGCGAAGCCGTCGGCCGGCGAGTGCCGTGAAGCAAGCAACCGCCCGTCGCCTGCAAGCGCGTTTCACATTACGGAATCCACTCCGCCTCGCCAGCGCCATGTTTCGTCATCTGAAGAAGCGTTCCCCATCCAGAAAAAGAATCGACAACCACGTCACCCACGTCGTGCCCATCATCGCGGACATCGACACGGGTTTCAGCAACGCCATCGGCCTGGGCATGGAGCTGTCGATCTCCCGTTCGATCATCGATCGCGCATGGCGGGCCGATCGTGAGCGAGAGAAAACCTCCCTCGCGGCGGCGCCGTTGAGGTCACCGTGCGGGCCCATCCTGCCGCTTCATCGTGACTGTCACGCCACCCGGGAAAGCAGCGGCACGGCAAGAGCATGCGGTAGCGCCGCTCTTGCCGGCCGGACAGTGCGCACTGGCATTGCCGGTGCCTGAATGGACGACCGCTACTTTACCGGCGTCAGGATCGGCGCGCCCTTTTTCTTGAGCAGGAACACGACAAACTTTGCTGGCTGCGTCTTGCTGGCATTGCGTCCGACGGTGTGGATATCGTTGGGACCTTCGTGGAAGGTATCGCCCGCTTTGAGCGTTACCTCTTTTCCGCCCTTGAGGCCCATGACGATGCTGCCCTCGAGCACGTAGACGAAGGCGTGGGCGTCATGGCGATGCACGGGATCGGCGCTGCCCGGCGGATACTCCACGATGATCATCTCGGCTTCCTTGCCCGGATATTCGGGCAACGCTTCCTTGACCAGGGGCGTGACACTGGCCTCCGGCGCGGCGGCGGCCGGCCTTGCAACCGTCAGGCATGACAACACCAGTGCTGCCGCAACGGAAGTGACCGTCTTCATGGCATCACTCTAGGTTGGCCTTGTCGAGCCCGAACGCCTTGTCCGACGAACCAGGCACCATGCGGAACGCCACGTTCAGGCGGTTCCAGGTATTGATCGCCCCCACCAGGAAGGTGAGGTCCGACAGTTCCTTCTCGCTGTACTGGGTGCGCACGCGCTCATAGATATCGTCGGGCACGCCGTCGGCGGGAAGCCGGGTCAGCACCTCGGTCCAGGCCAGCGCGGCGCGTTCGCGCGGCGAGAACAGTGTCGACTCGCGCCAGATCGCCACATGATGCAGGCGCAATTCGCGCTCGCCGTGGATCTTCGCCATCTTGATATGCATGTCGACGCAGAACGCGCAGCCATTGAGTTGCGATGCGCGAATCTCGACGAGTTCGCGAATGGGCGCTTCGATCGTGGTCTTCTGGAACAGCGGCCCGAATTCCATGAGCTTCTTGGACAGTTCCGGGGATTGCTGGAAGTAATTCGTACGTTGGGTCATGTTCGCTCCTGGTAATCTGATCAATGTTGTGCTTGCGAAACCGGTGCTGCTTGCGTGGGCATGCGCCCTGGGGACTATCGTTGCTGTGCTTGACGCATCCATTCCTCCAAACCGATGCGGCCGAGGCGTGCCTCGCCCAACGGCACGAGCGAATGTTCCTCGACCAGGCCGCCAAAGTAGCGGGCCTCGGGGTCACGCACGACTTCACGCGGGTCGCCAACCGCCTTGAGATAGCGGGCGACGATCTCATTGAACGGGGCTCGCTCCGGTCCAGCGATCTCGACGATGCCGTTTCTGGGGGGCGCGAGCGCGACATCGGCAACGAGGGCGGCAACGTCGTCCGCCGCGATCGGCTGGAACAGCCCCGGCGAAAGGCTGACGATATTTCCTTGTGTACTGGAATCGGCGATGCCGCCGATGAATTCCATGAACTGGGTCGAGCGGATGATGGTGTAGGGGATGCCCGAGGCCTCGATCAGTTTTTCTTGCGCGACCTTGGCGCGGAAATAGCCGTTGTCGGGCGTCCGGTCGGTGCCGACGATGGACAGCGCGACATGGTGCTGAACGCCCGCCGCGGTCTCCGCCGCGTGAAGGTTGCGGCCGGAAGTCTCGAAGAACTCCAGCACCGCCTTGTCTTCAAACGACGGGGAATTGGCAAGATCGATCACCACCTGAGCGCCGGCCAGGGCCCCCTGGAGCCCCTCGCCGGTGATGCTGTTGACACCGCTCCTGGGCGAGGCGGCGACGACCTCGTGGCCGCCCTGGCGCAGAATGGCAACGGTCTTCGAGCCGATCAGGCCGGTCCCGCCGATGATGACAATCTTCATGATGCTTCTCCGTACTGAGGAAAGGGGAACGATTCCATGTTAGGGAACGCCGCATCCCCGTGCCAGATCGGCTTGGAGCGCACCTCGCTTCCTGTCTGGAATAGTCACGGCGCGGGCTGCAATCGAGCCGCAGCAGGCTGAGGGGCCTCGGCTTCAATGTAGTGGAGCGATGACGCAGTCAACAGGCACATGTTTATCGTTTTCAACTGGGCCATCGGCATTGGACGGTATGACCTAAGAGTGGCTCGTCATGCAATCGACCAGGCGGCGAATGACAGGCGTGGCCGACACGACAACCGGCAGCATGGTCAGCCAGGAAACGCTCCAGGACTTAAGCCAGTGCTGAAAAAACAGGCCTTCGTCCGCAAATGGAATGCTTGCGATGGCAGCAGCGATGGAGCAGGTCAAGCCGGCCTGGATAACACCATAGGCGAAATGGCTGTAGCGCGAAGGAATCTTAGGCATATGAGTCGCCTCTATGCATTCTTTGAACTGGACATTCATGCACTTTGCATTGCCGCGCCAGGGCGCTGTCGCACTGGCGCACGACAGGCGCTACGCGGGTGCTCCAAC
This sequence comes from Cupriavidus sp. FW305-26, assembly GCF_058787975.1. Lineage (NCBI taxonomy): Bacteria > Pseudomonadati > Pseudomonadota > Betaproteobacteria > Burkholderiales > Burkholderiaceae > Cupriavidus > Cupriavidus sp. FW305-26. Next base: position 16,117 of record NZ_JBYTAH010000043.1, on the reverse strand, counting down.
CTTTCCTGCCAACCGCTGCACGGTTTCGCTGGTATCCCACAGCGCGTTTGCGATGAAGCGGAAGTTGACCAGTGCCGCGTGATACCCGTCCCCTTCGGGTAGCTTTGGCCCTGCCACGGCGTCACGCACGATAGCAACTTCGAAACCCTGCTCCAGCAGATCACGCAAATGGGATTCGACGCACAGATTGGCGGCCATGCCCGCAAGAATCACCTGGTCGACGCGCTGCTTGCGCAACTGCAGGACAAGGTCGTTGGCCTGCGGGCCGTACAGCTTGTGCGTGGAGCAGATGATGGTCTTGCCATCCTCGATATACGGCTTGAGCTCCGGCATGAAGTCCGCGCCCGAGCCGCGGAATCCATCCAGGTTCAGCGCGCCCGGACGGTCGAACATGCCGATGGCATGCTGGAACATTTCGGCGGGGCCCTGCACTTTCCATGTGTGATCATGGGGAAAGTAATAGTGGGGAGAGATGGCGACCGTGATGCCCGCCTGTTTTGCGGCCTCGAACAGACGGACCAGGTTGGGCACCAGGTTCTGCTCCGTCACGCTTTCTCCGACCACGCCCCAGCTGCGGCCTTCGGGGCTCATGAAGTCGATCTGCGGGTCAATCACGACAAGCGCGGTGCGTGACAGGTCCAGCGTAATGCTGGACTTCGGCAGAGCCGGGTCAACGGGATCTGCATAGGGGCCGTGGTGGTTGCACATGGGAAGTACCTCTTGGGATGAGCCAGTCTGCCGGCGCCTTCGTGGGGCCCGGCAGGTGCGGCGTCGTTTAACTACGGATGAATGCCAGCAGGTCGGCGTTGAACCTGTCCTTGTGGGTGTCGGTGAGCCCATGCGGCGCACCCGGGTAGACGATCAGCTTCGAGTTCCTGACGAGCTTTGCCGATGCGCGTCCAGCGGCGTCGATCGGCACGATCTGATCGTCGTCGCCGTGGATGATCAGGGTCGGCACATCGATCTTCCTGAGATCCTCGGTGAAATCGGTCTCGGAGAACGCCTTGATCGAGTCGTAAGTATTCTTGTGCCCACCCTGCATGCCCTGCGCCCACCATGCGTCGATCAACCCCTGCGACGGCTTGGAACCGGGACGGTTGAAGCCATAGAACGGCCCCGCCGGCACGTCCTTGTAGAACTGCGACCGATTGGCAAGTTGTGCGGCACGCAGGCCGTCGAACACTTCAATTGGCAATCCGCGCGGATTGGCGGCGGTCTTCACCATCAAAGGCGGCACCGCTGAAACCAGCACCACCTTTGAAACGCGTCGCGTCCCATGCCGGCCGATATACCGGGCCACCTCGCCTCCACCTGTGGAGAAGCCAACCAGGATGGCATCCCGCAGGTCAAGGGCTTCGAACACTGCGGCCAGATCGTCGGCATAAGTGTTCATCTCATTGCCGTTCCATGGCTGGCTTGAACGGCCGTGGCCACGACGGTCATGTGCAACGGCGCGATGCCCTTCCGACGCAACGAGCACCATCTGGGATTCCCAACTGTCCGAGCTCAGTGGCCAGCCATGACTGAATACAACGGGGCGACCGGCGCCCCAGTCCTTGAAATAGAGCTGGGTACCGTCCTTTGCCGTGATATAGCTGCCTGAAGCCTTGCCGCCTGCCCTTGCGGCGTTCCCCTTTCCTGCCGACGTTGCTGCCGCCGCCGGTCCGGGCAAGCCGGAAGCCGCCAGCGCGCCGGCTGCGGCCGCGCTGCCCAGCAGCAGGTCACGTCGCGACAGGCCTTGGTCGAGGCTGCGATCTGAAGACATGTTGATACTCCCTTATTGGCGCGTGCGCGCGTTGCCTTGAACAGATCTGCGCATCGGATCCCTGGTCATGGTGCCGATGCGTGCTGGTTTGTCCGGGATTCAATGTAGTTGTGCGATAACACAGTCGACAGACACATGTTTATCGTTATCGACTGGGCCATCGACATGGGGAGGCATGACCTGTGGTTGGTAGCGCGTCGATCAGGTGATCGATCGGCGCGAGTGCGCATATGACGATCGTCTATGCTTTCAGCGCGCGCATCAGTTCGGCAACCAGTCGATCGGCTTCAGTCTGGCTACGCAGATTGGTAAAACCGATCATCAAGCCGCGCCGCCCTGGCGCACCATGCCGCCAGGCGGTCAGCGAATGAACGGCGAATCCTGCCTCGCGCGCACGACGGGCCATGGCCAGGTCGTCAAGATCGTCCCTGACGTCGACCAGAAGGTGCATGCCGCCATCGTGCAGGCAAACAGTGAGGCCGTCCGTTGCGTACGGAGCCAGCGCCTCGGCCAGCATTGCGCGTCGTCGCGCGTAAAGCGTGCGCATGCGTTTGATATGCCGGGCGAAGTGCCCCTGCTCAATGAACTCCGCCGCCACGGCTTGCAAGAGTTCGGGGCAGCCGCCATGCACCGTGCGCCTGCAGGCCAGATCCATAGTCGGCACCAGACTTTGTGGCACGACCACGTAAGCGAGCCGTAGCCCCGGGTACAGCACCTTGCTAAGCGTGCCGCAGTAGATCACCCGTCCGCCTGTGTCCAGGCTCTTCAAGGCCGGCAACGGGTGGCCGCGGTAACGATACTCGCCGTCGTAGTCGTCCTCGATGATCCATGCGCCCCGCTCACCGGCCCAGTCGAGCAGTTCGACGCGGCGTTGCAGTGTCAGTGCCACGCCAGTCGGGCTCTGGTGCGATGGCGTCACGACGGCCAGGCGCGCATCCGGAAAATGCTGACGCCCAAATGCGACGTCGAGGCCATGTGCATCCACTGGCACATGCCTGACCTGCAGGTTCAGGCGCCTGAGTGACTGGGCTGTCGGAGGGTAGCCGGGATCTTCAACCCAGGTGCTTTCACCCGCCAGGCTGAGCGCATCCACAATCAACGCAAGGCTGGCCGTATAGGCCGGCACGACGAACACCTGGTGCGGCTGGGCGTCGATGCCTCGCGAGCGATGCAAGTAAGTGGCCAGCGCTTCGCGCAGCGGACCAAATCCGGCTGGCGCCGGCCTGGTCAGCGAGCCAGCCCTGCGTATTTGCCGCGCCATCAACCTCGTCCATAGTTTTCGAGGGAACTCATCCAGCGCGGGCAGCCCCAGCTGCAACGGCGCAGGGACGCCCCCTTCCGCGTCGGTCGAAAACTCGGCAAGTTCCTGGTCCGGTGGCGTGGGGCCGGAACCAGCCGCTGCGACGACGCGGTCGGGGCGGGATGGCGCAATTTGCTCGGAAACGAACGTCCCCGCGGGGCCTTTGGCGGTCAGGTAGCCTTCGCCCAGGAGCCGGTCATAGGCAACCTGGACGGTCCCGCGGGCTACTCCGAGTTCGCCCGCAAACGCACGCAAGGATGGCACCCGCTGCCCGGGTTTCAGTTGCCCTTGCAGAATCGAGGCACGAATCCGTGCGTAGATCTGCTCATGCAGGGGCGCTGCATTGGATGGGTCCTGAGCCGGTGACTTCGTCATAGCCTGGCAGACGTATCCGGTCAATGCCGCAACGCCGATGCATGGGAATGCGGATCATTGCCGGCGGTGGCAACGGATCGGATTTCGGGGTGATCTTGACCTCCGATCATACCCCCAGGGCGCCGCATCCGCCGGGATCCGGCCCGTGGCAGCCTGAGAAAGCAAATGGGCGGAGGTCAGAGTCTCCGCCCACTCCCCCTCTTGCTACAGGCACCGGTATTGACCGTGCCGTCGGGATGGTGGATTACCCTGGCCCCGCTTCCCCGCAGCCCGCAATGACATGCAAATAGCGCGAAGGAGGCATGGAGTCGACCGTGGCCTGGACCGCTTCCGTGCACAGGGACGGACGCCTGGCCAGCGTATCCACATATCGCCAGACGTTGGGCAGGTTTTCCCACATCGACGCAAGACCCAGATAAGCCATCCGGACCAGGTTGACACCCCACAGCACATCGCCGAGCGAGAATGACTCCCCCCTGAGGTACGGTGACGACGAACCAAGCGCATGGTCGAGGTCCGTCAAGAGGCCCGCGACGTGCTGGCGCGCGGCGCGCTGAAATGCCGCATTGTGGCGAACCGATTTGCCGCCCTGCTCCTTCGCGATCTTCGCGCGATAGGCTGCAACGAGCTCGGCATCGTCGGCATTGGCGTCAATCATGGCTTCGAGCGCCTTGATCTTGTAGTCGTAGACCGTTTCCATGGCCGTCTTGAGCGCTTCAGGCCGCAGGTCGGCATCGGGATGAAAGCCGTAGAGCAAGGCGCCATTCGGGATCTGATCGACGATGCTCACCTGATGCATCACCCGGGCACGCGCATCGGCGTCTTCCGGCACGAGTTGAATTGGATCGCGCGACACCGCATCGAGATAGCAGCAGATCCGTCTGGAGTCGGCAATGACACGGCCAGCCTTGTAGTCCACAAGCAACGGGACCGCGCAGGGATCAAAGCCCTCGGTCTCTACCGAAGTGCGCCCGCTATAGCCGCTGACAAGTTCCCGCCCCACTTCCCGGCCTGCAAGCAAGCGCAGTCGGACGTAGGGTGGATGGTAGTGCTCGGCTGGAACCACGCCATCCGGACCCATCGAACCGAGGATCATCATATTGTTCGAGCGGTATGGCAACTGCTTCTCGAACAGTACCGTGCGCACTTTCTGCGAGCAGAGCGAACTGGCCGCGTGGAACAGTTCAAAGCGCGGGTTGGCGTCACTACCCACGAGAGAGATTCGCGCGGGGTCCGCGATGGCGGCACGGGCACCGGCCGCCATACTCATCAATGTTTCATGGCTCATTGCTGGTTTCCTGACACTCAGGTTTGGCGCTATCGTTCATCGTTGTCTCCTGGTTGTGGGGTTGACGTCTACCAACTCTTTTGGGCGGTGCCCGTTCGCAGCATCAGCTCCATCTGCTGTGCAATCTGCAGCAGCGCACCGTCGTCGCCGGGCTTCGCGACGATCTGCAAGGCCGCGGGAAGGCTGCGTTCGCCGGTCGCCAGGGGAATCGAGATGGCAGGAAATCCCGCGACATTGAACGGCGCCGTATAGGTCATCAGCGCCTCGCGGACGGTGCCGGTCCAGGCGCCAATGCTGACGGTGCCGGCATCGAGATGCGGTGCGGTGCACGGGCATGTCGGCAGCACGAGATAGTCAACCGTCGACATCACCTTGTGCAGCCTTGCCGTGAAATCTCGCCTGGCCTGCTGGGCCGCTGCATAGGCGCGCAGGTCCATGGTTTCGGCGCGTTTCAGCCGGTCGACGGTTTCCGGGTTGTAGTGCGTCGAGATACGGTCCCAGTCATTGCGGCGGAAATGCTCGATGCCGCCTTCGATCAGGACGATGCTCGCGAAGGCACCGAATACCGCATCGAACAGGCCGGACGTGCTGATGTTCACACAGGAAAAGACGTGCGCCAGCCGCTTCATCGCGCCATCGAATGCCACCGCAATTTCCGGACTGAGTGGAACAGGTGCGATGTCACGAATGACGCCCAGCCGTGCCGACAGCCACGCATCGCTCTCGGGAACCTTGATATCAATGGCATCGGCAAGCAACAGCACGTCATCGACCTGCTCGCCGAGCAGGCCAACGTGGTCGCAAGTGGGCGCCAGGGGGAACACGCCGCGCGTGGATAGCGTGCCGAGCGTGGGCTTGTATCCGACGACGCCGCACAGCGCGGCGGGAATCCGGACCGAGCCGCCGGTATCCGTGCCCACGCCCGCCATGATGGCACCGTGCGCAATCGCCGCCGCGGCGCCACCACTGGATCCCCCGGGTATGCGCGCATGGTCCAGCGGATTCAGCGTATCGCCAAACCTGGCGCTGGCGGTGGTCACGCCCCACGCGAATTCGTGGGTCGTGGTCTTGCCGATGATGATCGCGCCGCGCTCCACCAGAGTTTTCACGATGTCCGCATCGGCGGATGGCACATGACCGAGATAGGCTGCGGAACCGTAGCGGGTCTCCATGCCCTTGGTGTCGATCAGATCCTTGACCGCAATCGGCAGTCCTTCCAGTGGCCGCGGCCGGCGTTCGCCATAGCGGCGATCGCTTTCCGCGGCCGCCTTCAGGGCACGGTCCCAATCGATCGCCGAGAATGCATTGAGCAGCCGCTTGCTGGCTTCCGCGCGTTCGAGTGCCTGCTCCGTCAATGCCGTCGCGGTGATCTGCCGCGTGGCAAGGGCATCCAGCGCGTTGCGCAAGCCCATGGAATGCGGGGCCGTCGTTCGGGATGGGCGCCGGATGCCGTGCTGGCCGAGCGACGCGACAGCCGTCGGAAGTATGTCGTGGCCAGAGAAGATCGTGTCTTGTGGCAGGCAGTTCAGCTGATTCATGTATTCCACTCCAGGGTGACGTGGTTGGCTTATCCCTGGTTGGAAACGATAGTTGATCGGCTCGGCCTTGGAAGCCGGCTGGCGCCGAACGCAGCGTCCATGAATATGGAACGCCCGGCGGGACACACCGGGCGTGGCCCGCGTGGCATTGGAGATAGAGGAGGTAGTGCCGGGTCAGCGGCCGTCGAACGCGGTGACCTTGGGCAGCTCTACGGCGAGGAAATCGACCAGCGACCGCACCGCGGGAAGCAGTCCGGTCCGATAGGGGATGAGGGCGGAGATGCGCGCATCCGCGGCGATCCAGCCCGGCAGTACTTGCCGCAGCACGCCGGCCTGCAGCTCGGGCCGGCAGATATACCCGGGCAGGGCTGCCACGCCAACGTTGGCGCAGGCCGCCTCTTTCAGGGACATCATGCTGTTGCTCTGGAATCTTGGCTCGATCGGGATGGTGACGAGCCTGTCGTCGGGGCCACGCAATTGCCACTGCAGCGGCCCTTTGCGCACCATCGAGACGATGGCATGGGATGCAAGTTGCTCCGGTTCCTCCAGGCGTGGCATCCGTTCGAGGTAGTCGGCACCCGCAAACAAGTACCATGGCGCCCTGACAATGGGCCGTTGGACCAGGTTGGAATCCTGCAGGGCCGAGGTATGTCCGCGCAGCGCCAGGTCGAAGCCCTCGCCCACAACGTCGACGAGTCTGTCCGTGGCGATTTCCACGATGCTGACCTTGGGATGGCTGCTCAGGAACGTCGGCAGGACCTGGCGCAGCGCAAACTGCGCAAGCTCGACCGCTACCGTCAAGCGAATGATCCCGCTGGGTTCCGCGAGCCTCTGGCGCATCGCCTGTTCCGCGACGTCGGCGCTCTGCAGCAAGGCGACAGCGTACTGGTAGAACTCTGCGCCTACGTCGGTCAAGGAAAACTGGCGCGAGGTCCGGTTGATCAGGCGAACGCCCAGCGAAGCCTCCAGCTCCTTGACCCTGTGACTTAACGTGGACTTCGGCAGCCCCAGGCTGTTGCCGGCAGACGTAAAGCCACCGCGGTCGACCACTTGCACGAAGTAGAAAACGTCTTTGAGGTCCAGCATCGGGCTGCCTTGGTAGCGGTTGGGTCGGGCCAATGGCGTGTGCTTTCCATCGCATGGTACTGCAACGGTGGCGCGCAATGCACTGTTGGGCGCCCCAAGGACCGCCATTGCTGTGGTCCGGCCACAGCCATCAGTGCGTGGTTCGCCACCGAATCGCACACAGCGACATCGCGACGAACGACCGCCCTGTCGAACATCGTCGAGTCGTCGAACGCAAGCATGCGCAGCCTGGCCAGCTGCGCATGCACTTCGCTGCTCACACGCGCCTGCGCCGTCATCTGCTCCCCATTCGTCGAGGAGTATTGCCAGACGGCGCTTGGCTGGGCAGACAGCTACTACGAACCTGCCGGCAACAATTGCCCGGCCATTGCGGACCGGGGTTGTGACGCAGCGCTCCGATCAAAGAGGGAAGCACAGCTCGATCCAGAACTTGTTGCCTTGCGGCCGGTTCCGTACGTCGAATTCGCGCTGATACTTGAACACAATGCCAGCAGCCTGTGACCACATGTATCGTAGTTGCGGCCCGACTGCGACAGCTCTTCCGCGAAACCCATCCCCGGCTACGGGCGTGCCGTTGACCTTGTCATCGGTGAACTGCTTCAGCAGATATCCCTGAAGTCCGAGCTGGAACTTGCTGTCAAGCGAATAGCCGACAAGATATTCAAGTGCGGCAACATTGCCAGAGTGATATCGCGTCGCGGAATTCGGTGAACTGAACTCTACTGACATGGTGGTAGAGACCTCAACTGCGGGCGTGGGAAACCATGTCGTACTGAGTTGCGGCGTTAGCGCATAGACATTCCGGCCAGTGTTCGCGACTCGGCTCGCGGAGTAGGACCCGCTCGGCACTGAAATTTCGGTGGTGAAGTAGGCGAAGAATGATCGCGATAGATTGGAATAACCGATGTACAACGGCTCAACGATGATATCTCCAATTCCACTGCGCTTGCCGCTGCCCCCTGGCGTGTCCGCCCGAACATGAACTAGCGGGACGATGACACCACTAGACAGAGTAAAGGGGCCAAATGTAGTGCCCCACGTGTGAACCACGCGCGGGGCATCAATCAACGCGTTCAACTGGAACCCGGGCACGAGACTCTCTCCATGAGGGCCAGCGAACTTTCCGGCATCGTAGTAGAGCGTGTAATTGTAGAACTGGGTTTCACCAGGTGGCGGCAAGATTCCATTCAATACGGTATTGACGCCAACTGGGTAACTGGTCTGGCCATTCTCGGTGGCCTCGACATTCGAGACCAGCAAGCACGCAAGCGCAACCACCGCAGAAAACTTCGCGGGCACTTTAATCATGTCTCCTCCGTTTCTATATTCTATTTTTCGGCTGAGGGCTCTGGGCATCCGCATCAGCCGGTGAAGCGCGCCTGCCTTGACGATTCGACATCTCCGCAGCTTGCAGACACTGTGCTAACGATGGCTACCGCTTCTTCGCATTTTCCAGATCGAGGTGCGACCTGAACGGTTCCTCGTGTCAGCGGTCGACGAAGGAGACGAACTCGTCCAGTTCCAGCTTGCTGAGCTCCATGTTGTTTTCCGGAATGCTGTTGTCTGCATAGCCGAGTGACATGCCGGCCACGATCATGTCCCCGTCGGGAATGGCGAGGCCTTCACGAAGCACCGCCGATTGCAGCGACCAGATCTGCTGCGGGCAGGTGTCCAGCCCCCGGGCGCGCGCGGCCAGCATGAGATTCTGGAGAAAACAGCCATAGCAGATGAAGCTGGCCCATTCCAGGCGCCGGTCCATGGTGAAGATCAGCCCCACGGGCGCATCGAAGAACCGGAACTGCCGTTCGACGTCGCGCCGGCGCCCGGCGATATCGCTCCTGTGCACGCCCTGCGCATCGCCCAGCATGCCGCGAAACGTGTTGAAGCGCGACGAGAATGGCGCCGGCAATTCTTGTGGAAAGAACGGGTAATCGGGCACCAGTCCCTCAGGCGTGGCGCGATACGCCTCGACCGCGGCTTCCGTGATCTTCTCGCGCGCCTTTCCGGTCAGCACATAGCAGCGCCAGGGCTGCGTGTTGCTCGAACTCGGCGCGTATTTCGCGACTGACAGGATGTTCCTGACAGTCTCGATCGGCACCGGCTGGTCAAGGAAGCCGCGCTTGCTATGGCGTCCGCGAATCAGCGCTTCTGTGATCTGGATTGCCTCCATCTTCATGTCTCCGTTCTAGTGGTGGGGATCGCTACGGTGGAAAAGATCATAGACACCTCCCCCGCCTTGAGAAGCCGGCAATACTTGAAAGCTTCGTTCGGAAACCACGAACGACAGGCGCCCCGCCCGCAAAGGTGCGGCGTCCAGATTCCTGGACGCTCCGTTCCCCAATCCCGCGCGCACGCGCGAACCCGATTCGCCTATCTTCCTACTCGGGATCGGAGCCCCGATCGCATACAAGATCATGGTGGAGATGGAATGAACCAGCTGAAATGCTTGCCGCAGGAAGAGATTGTCTGGGGACACGACGTGCTGAAAACCGTCGCTGCCTCCATGGAGAAGTACGGCATCCGCCGTCCGATGACGTTCACGGTGGAATTCCTCGATGCATTGAATCGCGAGCACCTGCAGCCTGCCATCGGCGACAGCGTGGGGACTTTCAACGGCCTGCCGCCGCATGTGCCCGATTTTGCCGTGCGCGACGGACTGCGTGCATGCATCGAAGCCAAGGCCGGCTCGATCATCGCCCTCGGCGGCGGCTCGGTACTCGACGCGGCCAAGGCAGTCTCCTGGCAGCATTTCGAGCAGACAGGCCGCTACCTGCCCATTGCCGCGATTCCGACGACCCTGTCGGGTTCGGAGTTTTCCCACTACTTCGGGGTGACGGAAACGGACGGCCCCCAGAAGTTCAAGCGCAGCTATGCCGTGCGCGAGACGACACCCAGGCTGGTGGTGCTCGATTCCCAGATGATTGTCGACACACCACGTACGCTGCTGCTGAGTTCGGCCATCAAGGGAATCGACCATGCAGTGGAAGGCATGCGCCGGGTCGACGTGGACCATCCTCACGCCATCCTGGCCGCCAGGGGCGTGGAGCGCTTCCTTGCCGTGCTGGAGAAGTGGCCGCGCAAGCTGGAAACGCGCGAGGCCATCGCAGGCGGCCATGTGTCGACCGACGACCTGTTGCAGCTTCAGCTCGCCGCGTGGCAGTGCTACTTCTATCCTGCTTCGGTCATTTACGGCCTGAGCCACCGCATCGGACATATCCTCGGCGGGACGTTCGGGGTACCGCACAGCGTGACATCGTGCATCGCGCTGGCGCCCGTCATCCGCGCCTGCGCCTATGCCTATGGCCGAAAGCTCGAGATTTTCTCCGCGAACCGTGGCGGCCGCACGCCCGCCGCATTCCTCGCTGACCGCATCGAGGCAGCCGTGGACGCACTGGAATTGCCGAGCCGGCTCAGCGACCTCGATTTCGATCGGGCGAGGCTTCCCGAGATGGCTGCCCTGCTCAAGCAGAACTATCCCTCCGAAGTCGGTGACCTTGGCAAGGATGCCGGCACGAAGCTGGATGCGCTATTGGAGAGCCTGTGGTAATTCGCCGTCCCACAGAAATTGCCTGACCCCACCACCACGAGGAGACCAAAGTGAACGATACCGTCAAGCCCCCATCCCCCACTGCGGCAGAAACGCCAGCCGGACGCACGCCGTACAGCGACTGGTTACAGACAGACGTGCTCCACTCGCTGCAGCAACCGGTCAGCGATCATCCCGGCGAGCACGCCTGGATCGTATCGGCGCAGGTGTCCGAGCTGTACTGGATGCTGATCATCAAGGAAATACAGGCCGCGCAGGCGCAATTGCGTGCCGATGACCTGGCCGGGGCCTGCCGGACGCTGCGGCGCGTCGTCGCCCACCACGAGCCGCTCAATGCCACATGGCGCTCCATCGCGTGGATGACGCCGGCCGACCTGCTGGCCATCCTGTCCTGCGTTGGCCCGAAGTACGGCAAGGACACCGCCCTCCAGGGCTGGACGTACCGGCAGATGGTCTACCTGCTCGGCATCAAGCAGGGGGAGCACCTGCAGCACTTCCTGCCGCAACCCCGGCGCTGGGAACAACTCAGCAAGGCGCTGGCAGAGCCGAGCCTCTATGACGACGTGCTCGCCCACCTGAGCCGCAAGGGCTTCGCCGTGCCAGCGGTGGTACTCGACCGCGATTTCAGTGTGCCCTACGCACCGGACAAGGCGGTCGAGAACGTCTGGCGCGAGGTCTACGCCGACCCGGACCAGCACCGCGAACTGCAGCAGCTCGGCGAGACGCTGGCCGATATCGCGGAGGGATTCTCCGCGTGGAAGCACCTGCACCTGATGGCAACGCGCCGGACGTTCGGCGCCCGGCCGGCGTACTTCGGCACCGAGGGCATTGCCTGGCTGCTGCCAACCATGAACGAGATCCCGTTCCCGGAACTCTGGTCTGCGCGCGGCTTCATCGGCGACCCGCCTGCGGTGTGCCCGCACGCCCGCGGACAGGGAAGCGGCCGGGCTGCGGAGTGACACGCTCAAGACGGTCATGGAAATTGCGCCCCTGCCGCCGGCTTGCTCCCCTCTCCCGCGCGCGGGAGAGGGGCCGGGGGAGAGGAGCGGCGCGTGGCAAGCATCATGACGCCTCACTCCGTGGAGGCTCTCGCCGTCTCCCCCGCCCCTCTCCCATCAATGGGAGAGGGGCGGCAACACTCGTATTTTTGACTTTGTCAGCAGCCTCGGGCGGAAACTGCGAGTCTCCGCCCATTTTTGCTATCAGGCTTCCACGGGCTGCGGCTGGACGTGCAAGGCACGGGCGATGGTCGTCACCCTGCGGCCCTGGAACCGGGCAACCGCCAGGTGATCGTCGTCGGGCTTCACGGCGTCACGCTGCGAGACGTGAGTCGCGCCGTATGGGGTGCCGGCCTTGAACATCGCCGCGTCGGCATAGCCCAGCGGCACGATGATCAGGCCCAGGTGAGCCATGGGCGCGTAGGTCGCCAGCAGCGTGGCTTCATTGCCGCCGTGGCGCGAGGACGTCGAGCCGAAGACAGAGCCCACCTTGCCGTTCAGCTTTCCGGCGAACCAGAGGCCGCCAAGCCCATCGATATACGCCTTGAGTTCGGCCGAGATCGACCCGAACCGCGTCGGCGTGCCGAACACGATGGCATCAGCCCACTCGGCATCGGCTTCGGTCGGCGCCTCGTATTTCGCATTCATCTCCGTGGCGTTCTCGAGCCAGCCCGGCGCCTGCCGCATGACGTCGGGGCCGACGACCTCCCGCACACGCCGCATGCGGATTTCAGCGCCAGCCTCGAGAGCCCCCTCGGCGACAGCCTTGGCCAGCATCTCGGTGGAGCTGTTCCGTGAGTAGAAAACAATCAGTACTTTCGGCTTATGCATGGTGATCCCCGGCAACGTCATGCAGAGATGGGCTCGAGCCGGCCCAGCAGTTCGTCCTTGCGATCAGCCAGCCAGGGCGGGAGCTGGAACTCCTCGCCAAAATGGCCGGGCGCCTCATCGATCGCGAAGCCGATGTCGGTGGTCGTCGCCTCGAACATGACGCCGCCGGGCATCTTGAAGTACATCGAGCGGAAGTAGTTGCGGTGCACCGATTCGGACGTATCGATGTACCCCAGGGCAAACAGCTTTTCCTTCAGGATCGCCTGCTGTTCCACGTTGTCCACCGCGAAGGCCACATGGTGGACGGTGCCTTCGCCGTAGATCGACGAGCCTTGGTGCCGGTCCGGCTCATGCAGGAACTCGACGACCGTGCCCGGGCCGCCGGTGTATGTCTCGAATCGGTGGTAAGGTCCCTCCTGGCCTACGTTCCGGAAACCGATCGCTTCGCTCATGAAGCGGATCGATTCGGCGACATCCCGCAGCGACAGCGTGATGCTGTGCACGCCGCGGATGGCATGGACTTCGGGAATATCGCTGGCCACGCAAGCCGGACGCGGGTCGAGATCCGTTTCGACAAGATCGAACTCGATGCCACACGGATGTTGGAAGCGCTGGCGGCGCTCTCCGAAGCGCTCGACGATCTCGCTGTCATACGGCACGTCCATGGCATCGAAGCGGCTGCGCCAGAACTCGAGCGAACCCGTGGGGACCGAGTAGTTGATGACCCGCACCTGGCCCGATCCTTGACGCGCCATGACCCCTCGCTGGCGGAACGGGAACGACGTCACCAAGGTTCCCGGATCGCCATTCGCGTTGCCGTAGTAGAGATGGTAGATGGGATCCTCTCCGTCGAGCAGCACGGTCTTCTTCACGAGGCTCTGCCCGAGCAGCTTGACGTAGAAGTCCACATCCTCCTGCGCGTGCCTCACGCCGGCGGTCAGGTGATGAAATCCCTTCAACATTGACATTGTCCTCTCCAGTTTGAAATAGGCATGTAGAAACAGCGCATAGCCGCTCCTGTGCAACAGCTTAGGACGGCAGATACCGATTGGGCAGCCGTCACGGGTTGTACGCAGGGTTCGGCAAACTTGGACAATGCGGCCCTGTGAGGCGCTCGGTCTCGCTGCGGTTCAGTTCGACCTGGGTGCGCACGCGCGCCAGTTCGGCCTCCGCGCGCGCCGCCAACTCGGCACGGTAGTTGCGGGCGTCGATTGGTAGAGCACATCGCCCTTCTCGCGTGATCATGAGAAGATCGTCGTGAGTGGGCGAGTCGCGGCGACGCTTGCCGTCAGCCAGCGCGCGCCAGTGCAACGGCGTCGGCACCCGCCGGAAAATGCAGCCGGTCAGAGGTGTCGTTGGCGGCGTCCCAGACGCCTTCGGCGACATCCGTCGCAGTCGTCACTGCGCAGAGCTGTCTGAATCCCGCGAACACTTCATGGGCGACGGGCTCGTAAGGCTCCGTGATCAGGCCCTGCATGCGCTGCTGGCCATTGGCGGTGAAGTTCGTGGAAGGTCCGTAGCCGGGCTCGACCAGCTTGACCCGCACGCCCAGCACCTTGAGTTCATGCTCCAGCGATGCCGTGAAGCCTTCGATGGCGGTCTTGCTGGCCGTGTAGAGGCCACCAACGGGAACGGGGCCAGCGTCGCGCTGGACGTGACATTGACGATCGTGCCGGCTCGGCGTTCGCGGAATTGTGGGATCACCGCCTGGCACATCGCCATAACGCCGAACGTGTTGGTCTCGAAGATCTCCCGCACCGTGGACATGGGGGTGGCTTCAAATGCACCGAACAGGCCGATGCCGGCATTGTTCACCAGTACATCGATGGGGCCAGCGGCCTCCAAGGCCCGGTCGATGCTCTCGGTCTGCGTGACATCCAGCGGCAAGACGCGCAGGTTGTCCGAGGCTGGAAGCAGGTCCGACCGGGGGGTCCGCATGGTAGCGATGACCTTCCAGCCGTTTGCGAGGAAGTGACGGGCGGTTTCCAGGCCATAGCCGGACGAAGAGCCAGTGATCAGTACAGTCTTCATTTCGTGCTCCGAGGTGGGTGATTGACTCAGAGGGAACGATAGGTAACGCTAGGCGGATCGTCGATATAAAAAAATCCGCTTTCTTTTAGCGAACGTCCAAATGAGTGACCCTCTCTCCGAAATCGTCCGACTGCTGCATCCGCAGGCCGTGTTCGCCAACCTGATCAGCGGCAAGGGCAATTGGGCGGTGCGCTACTCCGAGTTCGGCAAGCCCAGCTTCTGCATCATGCTGGAAGGCAGTTGTCGGCTGGCCGTGGATGGACACGAGCCGACGACGCTCAGCGCCGGAGATTTCGTGCTGCTTCCCACCACGCCGGGCTTTACGATATCCAGCTTCACCCCAGCGCCCCCGGCCTACATGGACCCCAACCAAGTGCGGGAGGGGCGGGGCGAATTGCGGTATGGCGAGCAGACAGGCCAACCCGACATGCGCTCATTGGGTGGTTCGTTCTTGTTCGACTGCGCCGATCCGGGTCTGCTGGTGTCGATGCTGCCGAAAGTGGTGCACGTGCAAGGTTCGACGCGGCTGTCGCAGCTAGTGCAGATGGTGGGTGAAGAGTCCGCGGATGAAAAACCAGGCAATGAGTTCATGCGCTCCCGGCTGGTCGAAATGCTGCTCGTCGAGGCCATGCGTTCAACCACGTCGGGAAGCGCCCCACCAGGCCTGCTCCGTGGATTGGGCGATGAGCGATTGGCGGCCGCGTTGAAGCAGATGCATGCGCATATTGACCAGAGCTAGTCGGTTGCCCAACTTGCCAAGATCGCTGCGTTATCGCGATCCAGCTTCTTTGAGCGATTTACGTTGACGGTCGGGGTCGCGCCGATGGAGTACCTGCTCTCGTGGCGTATGGAAATCGCGAAGGAACTCCTGCGTCGTGATGAATTGTCCGTTTCGGAGATAGCCGAACGCATCGGCTACGGCTCGACCAGTGCGTTCAGCGTGGCATTCACCAGGCATGTCGGGCAGCCACCCAGCCACTACGCGCGCGCAGTGTAAGAACGCCTGCCGATCAAGGAATGGAAGGGCCGCGCATTTGTCCAATCTCCCATGTCGCCCGCCACCATGCACCATCGCGGCGAACTGCTGTCCCAGCCGCGCGCGCCTAACGGCTGTACGCGCGTATCGTCGATCCAGGTTACCAACTCGAAAATCGCTCACACCGGCTTCCGTCAATCGGCGATTTACGCTTGGCCGAAAACCGCTGATCTCGAGCGGGTACGGACGGAAGCTCTAAGATTGCAGTCGTCGCATACTGGCCAGAAGCAGTCGGTTAGTATTTTTGGTTCTTCACCGATTTCCGGGGAAGGCCGCCCGGATCTTCAAGAAGAAGTAGTGGTCATCACGGAAGCCATAGGCC